>DASSXJ010000236.1 GCA_035703895.1 bacterium
AAATATGGTGCCGGGGGACGGAGTTGAACCGCCGACACGGGGATTTTCAGTCCCCTGCTCTACCACCTGAGCTACCCCGGCGCAGTGCGAGAGCGTACCGAAAATGTACTGGCGGGAGCGACGGGATTTGAACCCGCGATCTTCTGCGTGACAGGCAGATGTGTTAAACCAGGCTACACCACGCCCCCCGCAATGGCGGCACTCCCGCCACTTGCAAGTCTAATAGCCGCGTCCCCGCCATGTCAAGGTAACCACAGAACGTGCAGCGCGCGAGCGCGGGTTACGATCCGCCGGATGAGGGATCGATCGAGGCAGGGAGAGTGGCTCCGTCGAGGATGCTGACGTTATGACGACGGCACGTGTACTTGGGCCGGGACCGACGGTCCCTGGGCGATGAGATCTCCGAGTTTGTCGAACAGGTTGGACACCGTACTGCCGTCTTCCGGAAATGTCACCACGCCGGCGGTCACGGTGAGACGGGTGACCTCGAGCAGCCGGGCCGCGACCGAGTCTTCTTCGAGCTTTTGGCTCAGCCGTCTGAGAATCTCGACGGCCTGCATCTTGGACACGCGCGAGAGCAGCAAGACGAACCGCCCGGAGCCGTCGTGGGAGATGACATCCACACGCCGCAGGGAGGTCTGCAAGAGCTTCATCACCCGGCGGAGAACGAGGTCCCGGTCGTTATCCTCGGCCCAGGTGGTTCCCCCATAATCCTCCAACTGAATCTCCGCGAGGGAGAAGACGAGCACGAGTTCTGTGGAACGGCGGATCTCCTCAGCGATCAGCTTGTGCAGTCCGTTCCAGGGGTAGAGTGACCGCGTCGGATTGACGCTCACCATCCGCTGCACTTCCTCGTGCAGCCGGGCCGCTTCCAGCGCGGAGACGCCCTGGGTAGCCATGCCGCGGAGCCGCCGAAGGACGTGATCAGCGAAGGACTCCGGGATATCGCCGAACCCGCAGAGCCATCCCCGGAGGGCCCCCGCTCGTATGAGGGGCACGAATGCGACGGGTTGATCTGGTTGTCCCTCTTCGCCTGCCGATCGGTGGATCAACACCTCGCCCCCGCTTGCCCCCGTTGGGAGAGCGGGGAAGGACAGAGATTCCGTGGTTCGGTCGGCTCGGCCCCAATCGAATCCCATCGCCGCCGCAAACTTCGGAACCTCGCTCTCACCAAGGATATAGGCCGCTCCCCTCGAGAGGCCAATCGTCGCGAGAAATACCTGGAGCAGAATCTCGAGCACGCCGTCGACCCGAAGCTCCCCCGAAAGCCGGCCGGCGAGATCATTGTAGAACTGTAATTCCGTGAGTTGCGCCTGAAGCTGTCCGGTGGCCTCCTTCAGGCGGCGATCGAGCTGCTCCGCCCACGCGGCCCGCTCCTGAGTGGTCCGATACTCCTGCGCAGCCGCGCTGAGGAACAAGGCGAGCAAGAACCCCCCCGCGATGATCGATCCGAGCCTGAACCCCGTGGTCTCCAGCGCGGCGATCTGCCCGGCCCGCGTCCAGAGGAGCACGATCATCCCGGCCATCGCCAGCGACGCCGCGATCGCCTGGCGAAGGTTGAGCCGTACCGCGGCCTCCAGGATCGTGAGGTAGTAGAGGTAGATGAACGGGCTGTTCAGGTTGCCAGAGATGAGCGCAACCGCCGTGACGACGAGGATGTCGGATGCGATGATGAGATCGGTCTTGCGGAGCACCGGGAGCCACCGCGGTCCGAGGGCCAGCAGGATCACGTAGCCTCCGAACAATACCAGGCTCACATCGAGCGCAGGATGCGTCACGCGGATGACCCCGAACCACAGCGCGGGAATCAAGGTGAGCAGCACCAGCACCCGCACCACGCTGATCCACTCCTCCCCAGTACGAGCCCAGGCCCGCAGCAACGTCATGCCGGCGCCTCCACAATGCGACAGAAGATCTCAACGACCCGGGAATCGAACTGTGTGGCCGCGCATCGCCGGAGCTCCGCGACCGCCTCCGCGTGCGTGCGCGCCGCCTTGTACGGCCGATTATCGGTGATGGCGCTGTAGGCGTCGACGACGGCGAGGATCCGCGCCCCCAGCGGGATTTCCTCGCTTCGGAGTCCGTCGGGGTAGCCCGTCCCATCCCAGCGCTCTTGATGGTGGCGCACGATCTTCGCGACCCCGTGCATCCGGTCGGTCGACACGAGGATGCCTGCACCGATGACGGGATGCTGACGCATCACGTCCCACTCCGCCGCCGAGAGGCTTCCCGGCTTCCTCAGAATCTCGTCGGGCACGCCCACTTTGCCGATGTCGTGCAGCAGCGCGGCCCAGCGGATGTTCTGGATCTCTTCCGCTCCGCATCCGAGCGCCCGAGCCACCGCCTCGGCCCACACGGCGATGCGCTCGCTGTGTCCCGAGGTGTAGGTGTCGCGCGCGTCCACGGTGCGTGCGAGTGCGAGGACCATTTGAATGTAGGATTGCTCCAGGTTTTGGTAGAGTCGGGCCCGGCGAATGGCCGTGCCCCCGATCTCGGCGATCGCCTGCAGGAGGCGAACCTCCGCTTCCGCAAACGGAAGCACGTCGGGTGTTCGCATCCGTGCCAGGGCGAGCGTCCCAATGATTTCTTGCTCGGAGCGCACGGGAACGATCACCACGGGTCCGATCCTTCGATCTTTGAGGGAATCCCTCCACTTGGGCAGGGATGCGGCGGCGATATCAGAGGCGACATGCGCAACGCCGGTCTCCGCCACCCGGCCCGCGAGGCTCCCGGTGAGGGAAAACGTGGATCCGGGGAGTTCGGCGGGTAGTCCGACAGTATGCACCCGCGTAAACTGGTGCCCGGACTCGTCAAGGAGCGCCAGCGACCCGTACCCGGCACCGAAGAGCGCCAGCGGTTGGTCGACGAGGATGGGGTACATCTCCTCCGCGGTCCTGGCCGCCCGCAGTCGTTTGCTGACCTCGGCGAGGACTTCGAGCTCCATCGTCCGCTGCGCCTGTCCCTCGCGCAGCCCGGCATTCTGAAGCGCGACCGCGGACTGCCAACAAAACGACTGATACACGTCGTGCTCGGGCTCGGTCCAGGTCCGGGGCGTGTCGTAGTAACAGCTCACCACCGCGATCACGCGCCCTTCGAAGATCAAGGGGAGGTTGCCGACGGCGCGGTATCCCTCGCGTTCGGCGACCCGGCGAACCAGCTCGCCGTCCGGCAAGGCCTGCATGTCGCTGTAGATAAAGGGCCTTCTCGCGTCGAGGGTGCGCCCGTCGGGGAGCACCAGCCGCTCCTGTGCAGCCCCCGCCATCAGCCGGCCGATCGTCAGGGACGATTGACGGCCCAGGACCTCGCCGATGTGATCGGAGGAGAGCCCCAGCGACCACGGGCAGATGATCGTCCCCTCGGGCTGACGCACGTACACGGCCCCGCGATCGGCGGCGCAGAGCTGCATGGCCCCCTGCCCGATGGCAATCACCGCCTCCGGCACGGTCAGCGGAGCATTGAGGGTTTCGGTGAGGCTCACGAGACGGCTCATCAGGCGGGCATGCTGCTGCGTGTCCTGGAACATGCGGAGCCTCTGCGCGGCGGCGCCCACCTGCCTGCCGACCGTTTCGGCCAGCGCGATCTCCTCGGGCTGCCATGCCCGAGGCTCGGACGACGCCAGCGCCAGCCCGCCGATGCACCGGCCGTCGGTCCGAATCGGCACGGTGAGAGACGCCCGGATGCCAAACTTGGTCATGAGGGAGGCCAGCGGCTTGGACGCAGGATCGTCGGCGCGGGTCCAGTCATCGATGCCGGCCGGCCCGGACCGGCGAACTCCCGCGTCCGCACACGCGCGCTGGATCGCCGCCCCCGCGTCCGGCGCGAGACCGTGCATGATGTGGGTGTCCTCCGCCCAAATGCCTCCCATCTCGCACTTGAGCGTCCGCAGCGTCTGGTCGATGGCGACTCCGAGGAGTTGCGTCACATCTGTGGCCGAAGATGCGGCGGCGATCACCTGGTTGAGGACCTCTAGATGCGCCGCCCGCCGGCGGATCTCGTCCTCAGCCCGCCTCCGTTCGGTGATGTCTCGAGAAATCGTCGCGACCCCCGTCACCCTCCCGTCGTGATCTCTGATCGGGGAGAGCGTGAGGGAGACGCGGATAGGGACGCCGTCCTTCCTCACTCGAACGGACTCGATGTGCGTGACGCTCTCTCCGCGATGGAGACGGTCGCGATACTGATGGATAGTGGAGGCAGCTCCTGAGGGAACCAGGGTCGAGACCGGCTGTCCGATCATCTCTCCCGCCGAATATCCATACATCCGTTCCGCGCCCGGGTTCCACGCCTGGATGATCCCATCGAGGGTGACCCCCATGATCGCATCCTCAGAGGATTCCACGATCGCCGCGGCACGCTGTCGCATTTCATCGGTGAGCTTTCGCTCGGTGACATCTTCAAGAAACGCCACGATGCCGGTCACGGTCCCCGACGCGTCGCGCAGAGCAGCCGACGAGATCCTCACATCAACCAGAGACCCGTCCTTTCTTTGACGTCGGACCTCTTCGCCCGTCAGGATTTCGCCGTTGAGCACCCTTTTGCGAAGCCGGCGATACTCCACCTGAGCCTGAGGGGGAACGACGGGGTTCGGACGGCCCACCGCTTCGGCCGCAGTCCACCCGAACATCTGCTCCGCGGCGGAGTTCCAGCGGCGGACGATCCCGTTCGGGTCAATCACGATAATGGCCAGCGGCGAGGCTTGAATGAAGGCCTCGAGCATGTCGCCGGCCCCCTGCGTGCCCTCGGCGATCGAGATGACCGCCGGGGGGTGCGGGCGCGTCGCTTTGGCCATGCCTCCCCTCAGTCCGAGATGAGCTGAATACTCGGTTGAATACCCTTTTGGGGAGGCACTTAGGACACAATCAGCAGCAAGATCGCAGGAAGATTGCCCCGCGGGATCGGTGATCTCAGGCCGGCCGCATCACGCTCGCCGTTTCCCGTTGCAACCGCTCGGGAACGCGCTCCGTATCCATCTGCTCGAGGACGAGGTCCCAAGTAAGCGGGATCTCCTGGGGCGCGTAGCACTCGGCCTCGTCGCAGGCCTGGAGGGCGACGCGTCCCCGGATCACCAGGGCGCCCGCGGACAGCAGGTCGGCCAATTCCTTGCGGCTCCCAAGGGCGCAATCCACCAGGATCCGGAAGGGCCGAGTGTAGACCGGCACGGATTCTCCCAGAGCGGGGAACTCCATGATCTCGGCTTCCGGAAATTGGGGCGGGTACGCTGTCGAATACGGCGGGGGCTCGAGGGTCACGGCGAGCGGGTGGTACCCGTACCGCTCCGCGCCCGGCGCGTAAATGTGGACCCCCGGTGCCGGTGCCACCTCGACAATCAGGGTGAAGCGGTTCCCAGGCCTGACTCGGTCCTCTGTCGCCGTCGTCGTCACGGTGACGTGGTCCGCCGCCTGCCTCGAGGAGCGGGCCGCGGGCGGCTGGGCGAACGCCCGGGTAAGAATCGTCGCCGCCGTGAGGCGATGAATGTAATTCTCCTCAAAATATGTGTCGCGGATGAACCCGCGCTCGTCGACGATGAAGGTCCCGGGATGCGGGATCCCATATCCATGGACGTCGCTTGGAAGGATCGTCTCATTGAAAACCCCGAACCGGCGGATGATCTCCGATTTGGGGTCCGACAGCATCGGAACCGTGACCTGCTTGCGGGCCGCAAAGTGCGCCAGCACCTCAACGCTGTCGTAGCTTATCGAACAGATCCCGACCCCGTGCGCCGCGAACTCCGCCTTACGTTGTTCCAGCTCCACGAGCTGGGCTTTGCAGTACGGTCACCAATCCGCCGAGCGGACGAAGGTGATCACCAGCCCCCGAGGTCCACGAAGGGTCTCGAAGGTCTGGAGCACGCCGTGCTGATCCCGGGCCTGAAACTCCGGGATCCTCGCCCCGATCGGAAGCCCGAATTCCATGTGTTCCTCCTCCTTGTGCGCCGGATGACCTACGCGGGGGGCAACCCGAGCGGGTACCCCTCCGCCTCGAGCACGCGATCGGCGATGGCCCGCCGGGCGGTGAGGGTGTTGTGGGGGGGCTCCTCCAGCAGCGCGCGCACACCGGCCCGATCCCGGTTCAGCGGAGCCTCGTCTTCGAGCGCCGACAGAATGCGGACTGCAAGCCGCTCGAGACGTGGCCCCAGCTCGCCGACCGCCTCGCGGGCGAGCGCCGCCATCAGGCTTCCCCAATGAGACCCGCCCGCCTGTTGCGCCCGAAGCACTGCGGATTCCACGGCAAACACCTGGATGATCTGCTCGCTGAGCCATCCCAAGATCTCCTGGTGATCGTCGAGGCCCGCGCCGTGCCGGTCGACTGCCCGACCGAGACACGCCAGCACCACGGACTTGGCGCGGGCGAGGGCGTCTCCCTCTGGACCGGACCGGCCGGATGCGGCATCTCCGAGCCCCGCGGCCGCGCGTTGAGCGGCGTCCATGAGCGGAATCCGCCCTGCGCCGGCACGCCGGAGCAATTGGCCTGCGATCACCAGGCGGTTGATCTCATTCGTCCCCTCATAGAGCCGGTTGATCCGTGAATCCCGGTAGGCCCGGGCCGCCGGGTAGTCCTCGATGAACCCGTACCCCCCATAGATCTGGACCATCTCATCCACGACGAAATCGAGCATCTCTGAGCCGAACACTTTGTTGATGGCGCACTCGGGCGCGTACTCCTCGAGCGCCCGGCCGGCCCCGCGTCCGCGGTCGTCCCCCCCGAGGTCGACATCGGCGAGCGCCTGGTCGAGCAGTCCGCCCGCGCGGTAGACGGCGCTCTCGGCAAGGTAGAGGCGCAGCGTCATCTCTGCGATTTTTTGCTTGATGAGCCCAAACGACGCGATCGGACGGCCGAACTGATGCCGCTCCCGCGCGTACGCGACCGCGTCTCGCAGGGCGTGCTTGGCGGCCCCGACGCATCCGGCCCCCAGTTTGAGCCGGCCCACGTTCAGAATGTTGAGGGCCACAACATGTCCCCGGCCGATCTCCCCCAGCACATTTT
This sequence comes from bacterium, assembly GCA_035703895.1. Classification (NCBI taxonomy): domain Bacteria; species bacterium. The sequence goes on from DASSXJ010000236.1 coordinate 6,982, forward strand.
CCTGGGGCACCCGCACATTGTCGAGGAACAGCGAGGTGGTGGACGAGCCGCGGAGGCCCATCTTGTGTTCTTCGGGCCCGACCGTGAACCCGGGGGCGGTCCGTTCGACGATGAAGCACGTCACCTTCCCGTCGACCCTGGCGTACAGGATGAAGACGTCGGCGATGCCGCCGTTCGTGATGAATTGCTTGGCCCCCGACAACCGGTAGGCGCCCTCGGCATCGGGGACGGCCGTCGTCCTCAGCGAGAGCGCGTCGGACCCCGCGGTGGGCTCCGTGAGGGCGTACGCCCCGATCCATTCCGCGGCCGCCAACCGGGGGAGGTACCGCCGGCGCTGCGCGTCCGTCCCAAAGAAGACAATAGGGAGCATGCCGATCGTCAGGTGGGCGCCGACACTCGACGAGACGGAGCCGCGCGAAATCGTCTCGGCGAGCAGCAGGCCGGTCATCAGGTCGAGGCCCAACCCGCCGTACTCGCCCGGCACATCCGCCGCGAACACGCCAAGCGCGGCGATTTTTTGGATGACCTCACGCATGAGCGGCAGATCCTTCTGCTCGAGCCGGGCGTCCAGCGGGGCAATCTCGTGTGCGAGAAAGGTCCGAACCGTCCGCGCAATCATCAGGTGCTCGTCGGAAAACCGCTCAGGCGTAAACACCGCGCCGGCGCCGGGCGCCTCCACCAGCCACATCCCTCCCGCGACCCGCTTTTCCGTCACCATGCGTCGCCCCTCACCTGTGACATGGCGCTACGCTGATCCCGGCCGCGGGTACGAGTACCATCCCTTGCCGGTTTTGCGCCCCCACGCCTTCTGCTCGTACTTTTCCACGATGCTGCGCGGCGGCTGCTCCTGGGGGTCCCCGGTCTCTCGAAACCGCTGCATCCGGACGTTGTAGGCGACGTCGATGCCGTTGAAATCCATCAGCTCAAACGGCCCCATCGGATGCCGGAGACCTTTCTTGATCGCGATGTCGATATCTTCGAACGATGCGACCCCGGCCTCGTAGAGGCGCACCGCCTCGTCCACGAGGGCCCACAGGATGCGGTTCACGACGAATCCCGAGATCTCTTTTTTCAACAGGACGGGCGTTCGCCCCATCCGCCGGGCCAACGCCATCGCCGACGCGATGGTCGCCGGAGCGGTCTGCGGGTGCATGACCACCTCCACGAGCTCCATCACGAGCGGCGGGTTGAAGAAGTGCATGTTGCACACGCGGTCGGCCCGGGTCGTCACCGGCGCCAAGAGCGACGACCGGATCGTGCTCGAGTTCGTTGCGAGCACGGCATGAGGCGGGGCCGCCCGATCGACCGCCTTGAAGACCTCCTGCTTTTCCTCGAGACGCTCGATCACCGCCTCGATCACGAAATCGGCGTCCCGGGCCCCGTCTTCCAGGCGGGTCGTCCACCGCAGCCGTTCAAACGCCTGGGCCACATCCTGTTCGGTCACCCGCCCCCGCGCGACCCACCGCGCCATGTGCGCGCGATTGTGGGCCTGGGCCTGTTCCAATGCCTCCGGTCGTACGTCCACCACCGTCGTCGCGCAGCCCGCCAGCGCGCCGAGCATCGCGATCTGGTGGCCCATCGTCCCGGCACCCACCACGCACAACCGCCGGACCGCGTCCGCTTCCATCGTGCCTCCCCGGGTCGGGGCGCTCACCACGCCGTCGCCCCGCCGTCTACAACCAGAACCTGCCCCGTCACAAAGTCGCTGGCCCGGCTGGCCAGGTAGACGGCCGCACCCTTGAGGTCGTCCTCACCGCCCAAGCGGCGCATGGGAATGGTCGACCGAATGGCCTCTTCGCGATGCTCGATGAGCCACCGGGTCATCTTGCTTGGAAAGAACCCGGGGGCGATGGCGTTGACGGCGACGCCGTGCCGCGCCCACTTGACGGCGAGATCACGGGTCAGGGCGATCACGGCCCCCTTGCTCGCGCTGTAGCCCACCGCATCCATCACGTCTGCGTCCGTCCCGACGAGGCCGGCGACGCTCGCGATGTTGATGATCTTTCCTCCGTGACCGGCGTCGATCATCGACCGTCCCACGGCCTGCGACATCAGAAACATCCCCGTGACATTGGTCTCCATCACCTTGCGCCACGCGTCGAGCGGCATCTCCAACACCGACGCGCCCCAGGTGGTTCCGGCGTTGTTGATGAGGATATGGATCTGACCGTACTCGCCCAGGATCCGGGCCACCGCGGCGTCGATCTGCTCGGGCCGGCCGACATCGCATGGCACCGCGACCACCCGATATCCGCGCCCGCGCAGCTCACCCGCCGTCCGCTCCAACTCGTCGGCCTTCCGCGCGGTGATCCCGAGCGCGGCGCCCGCCTCGGCAAGCGCCACCGCCATTTGATAGCCGAGCCCGCGCGATCCCCCGGTCACGATCCCGACTTTGCCTGTCAAATCAAACAGATCGCGGACGTGCACGGGAGCCTCCGGGCGTGGGGATCACCCGCCCGGAGTTCTCGCCCTCGCCGGGCCCCTCCTTCACGCGACACCTGGTCGTCGCGAGCATGAACGGTCCCTGATCGGCGGGACATCAGCCGTGGGGCACCTGACCCTCTCGGCCTGCGGCCGCGCGTTGCGCCGCAGCGATCACCCGCTTGACCGGCACGCCGAGGCGCTCGGCGAGGGCGCGGCAGGCGTCAAACTCTGGGGTCATCGTGAGGACGCCGGATGGATCCGCGGCAACCTTGACCGGAACCGTGCCGTACTCCGTCTCCACGTCCACACGCCTGCGGCCGACTGCGAGCCGGGTGACCTCGTAGATGCGCACGCCGAGCGTCGTCGTTTCCGCGATCAGTATCTGGGAGAGGGCCTGGGCGAGATCGGGCTCGGCCAGCACGCGCAGTAGGTGACCCGGGCGCCCCTTTTTCATGAGGGCCGGGATCGTCATCACATCCAGCGCGCCGGCGCCAAAGAGCAGGTCCATCACGTGCGGGTAGAGCTGAGGATTCATGTCGTCGATGGATGTCTCCAGCACGACGAGCCGCTCAGCCTGTGGGCGCCCGGGACCGATCGTTCCATAGGTCTGGCGGGATCCCGACGGGATCGGCGCCGCCGACTCCAGTGCCTCACCCACGAACAATCTGAGCACGTTCGCGCGCGGGGGGTCCGCCGCGCCCGCGCCTGTGCCGATGCGGTCGAGCCGGAGAGGCGGGAGCGACCCCCAGTCGTTCACGAGGGTGGCAAGTAGGACCGCCCCGGTAGGCGTCAAGAGTTCGCCCTCGGTCTCGCCTGAGTACACGGGCATGCCCTCGATGAGCGCGGCGGTTGCCGGCGGCGGCACCGGGACCGTCCCGTGGTGGATCGTCACCCACCCCCGGCCGAGGTTCACGGGAGATGCGACCACGTGCTCAAGCCCAAGCGCGCGGAATCCCGCGAGCACGCCGACGACGTCGACGATGGTGTCCAGGCCGCCGAGCTCGTGCAGATGCACCTCTTCGATCGGCGTGGTGTGGACCTTCGCTTCCACCGCCGCGAGGCGCGCGAAGACCGCGAGCGCGGAGCGGCGCAGGGGTTCCTCGATCCGGCTCGCCGCGAGCATCCGGCCGAGCGCCGGGTAGGGACGGGAGTTTGGAGGGTCGCCTTCCTGTACGTCAACCCGAGTGGCCGGGACACCGCGCCGGTGCACGCGGCTGACCGTGATCCGAACGGGAACGCCGAGCTCCGAGACCACGTCGCGAAGCCCGGATTCGGTCCACCCGGCGCTTAAGAGCGCGGCGAGCAGCATGTCGCCGCTCGCCCCGCTTCCGCAATCAAGGTAGCCGATGCGCATCCGGACGCCGTGGAGTGACGTCGGTCGTACCCGCGCCGGCGTTGATCACGGCCGCGAGATACCCGGCGCCGAACCCGTTGTCGATGTTGACGGCCGCGACCCCCGGTGCGCATGCGTTGAGCATCGTCAAGAGGGGCGCGAGGCCGCCCAAGTGCGCGCCGTATCCTATGCTGGTCGGCACCCCGATCACGGGCGCGCGGGTGAGCCCGGCCACGACGGCCGGGAGCGCGCCGTCCATGCCGGCCACCACGACCAGCACGCGGGCCCGCTCGAGAAGATCCCGCTGCGCGCCGAGCCGGTGGAGGCCGGCGACGCCGACGTCATACGCTCGGGCCACGGCGCCCCCCATCGCTTCGGCGGTCCACGCGGCCTCCTCTGCCACACCGATGTCGCTCGTCCCGCCGGTGAGCACTCCGATGCACCCTGTCCGGGATTCCGGCAGCGCGCCCACGACGACCAGCGACGCTCCGCTGATGTGGCGGGCCTCGGGGAGTGCACGGAGGACGTCCGCCGCGACCTCGGGCGCAGCGCGGGTCAGCAGCACGACCGCATCGGAACGGCGAAGTTCCGCGGTGATCTGAAGAATCTGGTCCACCGTCTTGCCGGGGCAGTAGACGGCCTCCGCGGCTCGCCGCCGGAGGACGCGATGGGTGTCGGCCTTCGCGAACCCCAACTCGGCGAACGGGAGCCAGCGGAACTCCGCGAGAGCCGCCTCGATGGTCATGCGCCCCGCGCGCACCTCGGTGAGGAGCCGCGCCAGCGCCTCGTCGTTCACCGGCAGGGCCCCCGAGGCGGCTCATGCCCCGCTCCCGGGGCCGTGACCCCGCCGCGTTCGCGCAGTGCCGCCGCGACCAACCCGCCCGACCGCAACCCGCGCGGATCCACGGTCACGTCGCGAAACCCCACCGCCTGCAGAGCCGCCATCACATACGGGCCGATCTCCCGGAGCCGGGCGATCTCCTCGACCGGGACCTCGATCCGCGCGACCTCGCCGTGGTGACGCACCCGAACGTCGCGGAAGCCGAGGTCGTGCAAGACGCGCTCCCCCGCTTCGATCTGGCGCAGCGCGGTCATCGTGACCGGGGTGCCGTGCGGGATCCGGGAGGCGAGGCACGGCGACGCCGGTTTGTCCCAGACCTCGAGCCCCCGCTCTCGGGCCAGCGCGCGGATCTCGACTTTGGTCAGGCCCGCATCGAGCAGGGGGGCGCGAACCGCGAACTCTCCGGCCGCGCGCATCCCGGGACGGTAGTCCCCGAGGTCGTCCAGGTTGGCACCGTAGGCCACGGCGGCCAACCCCAGGCTCGCGGCGACACCGCCGAGGCGCGTGAAGAGCGCGTGCTTACAGAAGTAGCACCGCTGCACGTCGTTCCGGCGGTATCGAGGATCCTCGTATTCGTCCGTCTCGACCACCATGTGGCGGGCCCCAATCGACGCGGCGATCCGCCGCGCGGCGCCGAGTTCTTCCTGCGCGAGCGAGGGGGAAACCGCGGTTACCCCCACGCAGCGGTCGTCGAGGACGTCGTGCGCCACGGCGAGCAGGTACGCGCTGTCGACGCCGCCCGAGAACGCGACCACGACACCGTCGAGATCCCGTAACGCCTGCCTGAGCCGGACGATCTTGTGCTCCATGGGCTAGAAAGCGCCCCAATCCGGCCTCGCGCCGACCCCCGCGGGAGCAAGCGGGGACACGAGGGCGCCGTCCCGCGTGAACTCCAGCGCGAACGGCTGCGATGCCACGGTGGCGTGCGGCTCAAGATCGAGCGTGAGGGCGGCGGACACGGCGACCTCCCCCAGCGCGAGCGTATTGCGGATGTACACGATCCGCTCGTCGCCCGACGTCGGCCGTTGGGTGGTCAGCACCGCGGTCCAGAGCGCGTCCTGATCGGTCAGCATGATCATCGGGAGACGCGACCCCTCCGTGATCGCGGCGGTGATCCCGTTCATGTAGGTGGGCTCCAGGTCGATCTTATCCACCACCCGCTGCGAGATGAAGTCGGCCATGCCCACCCCCGTCGCGTTGCCGTGCGTTTCCTCGGTCAAGTCAAACACGGCCAACCTTCGGATGGTCGGGCCGCCCGTCACGTGGGAGAGGTATCGACCGGTGATGTTCGGGTCCATCCCATCCCCACTGATGTTCTTGCCGATTTCCTGGACGACGAGGACATCGATGTCGCGGGCCGGCAGGCTCGGCATCAGGGCTCGCGCCTTCGTGAGCAGCACGGGCTCCCGGTCGAGGACCGCGTCCGCAGGGACGGCGGCGATCTCGACCGGGATATCGTACGCATCCTCCACCACCGCGACGCCGAACGCGATCGGCGTGCGCCTGCGGATGATCTCCCACGCCTCTGCCAGACGCGGGCCCAGGTCCTGGGGCCCGGTCGCGTGGATCGACATCGCGCCCCGCTGCTTCCCCACGCCGATCACCGACATCTTGATGAGGCCGCTTTCGAATGGGCCTCGGAAGAGCGTGTGGGGTTTGATTCGTCCGATTACGATCACGGCGGCGGCGGCGTGAGCGTGCCGGTCCCAGTACACCTCCGAGCCGTCGCGCAGCCGCCCCAACTCGACGACATCCATGGAAGAGACGATCGGCGCCCCCACCCGCGCTTCGGTCACGCCGAGCGCGGCCAGCACCTCGATCTGGCCCTCCGCGGTCGCGCCCCCGTGGCTCCCCATCGCCGGGAAGATGAACGGCGTCCCCCCGTGCCGCTTGATGGCCGCAACGACCGCGGACGCGATCGTGTCGATCTCCGCGATCCCCCGGCTTCCGACCGCGACGGCGACGCGCCCCCCTTTGGGAATCCGCCGAGCGATCTCGGGCGCGTCGAGTTGACGGTGGATCTGGCCCTCGACATCGCACCGGCCGGGGGACGACCACCGCTGGGCCACGCGCACCATCTGGGGAAGCCGGACTTCCCGCGGAGCCCGGATGCCTTGGAGCCGCCCTGGAGCCGCGCGGGCCACGTTAGCCTGCGTCATCATCATCCCTCCCACGACCTGTCACAATTTGTACCCAATGCGGCGAAGCAAGTCGTGCCGCGCTTGCGCGTCGTCCGGTCCCTCGATGCCCAGGGGCGGCTGGCCGTCCACCACGCCCAGCACCGCCCGCCCCGCGCCGGTCGCGGCGACGATGACCTCGACGGGGTTGGCGGTGGCACAGTAGATCTGGCACACTTCCGGGACCTGGCGCACCGCCCCGAGCACGTTTACAGGATAGGCGTTCCCGAGGAAGATGAAGAACGTGTGCCCGCACCCGACCGCCACGGCGTTCCGGCCGGCCAGGTCGACCAGCGCGGGGTCGGTGCCGCTCGTCCGGACGAGCCTTGGCCCGCTGGCTTCGCAGAACGCCAGCCCGAACCGGATGCCGGGCACGGTTCCGACTAGGGCTTCGTGCAGGTCCTCAACCGTTTTGATGAAGTGGGAGTGTCCGAAGATCAGGTTGAGGCTCTGCGGGTTCTCGACCGCCACGGCGTGCAGTTCCATGCGGACGTCCTCCCGGCCCAGGGCGTTCGGTAGGTTCTTCCACCGGCGCGCGCCGCACTCCTGGGACCCGATCGGCCGGGCGTGCGTGGTGTAGAATGATGGATATCCCGGAGGTGCGTGCATGGACGCGACAGTCCGCTGGACCCGCGAGATGCAGTTCACAGGGACCGGGACCGCCGGCACGACCATCACGATGGACTCTCGGCCGGAGCACGGCGGCCAGGGGGCCGGTCCTTCGCCGATGGAGACTGTCTTGCTGGCCCTCGGTGGGTGCACCGGCATGGACGTGATCAGCGTGCTCAACAAGATGCGGGCGCGGCTCGACGGGCTGGAGATCCGCATCACTGCGGACCGGGCGGAGGAACACCCGAAGGTCTTCACCCGAATCGCGCTCGAGTATGTGTTCACCGGAGCGACGCTGCGACCGGATCAAGTGACCCGAGCGGTGGAGCTGAGCCAGACCCGCTACTGTTCTGTGTCCGCGATGCTGCGCTGGGGCGCCGAGCTTACGTACTCGTGGCGAATCGTCCCGGAGGAACGTTAGACGAGGCCGCGGAGCCGCAGCCGAACGTCGTTCGGGCTGTCCGCGTACTGCATCCCGGTCTCGACGTCGATGACGCGGTCCTGGATCAGCGTGTACACGGCCTGATCGAAGGTCTGCATCCCCTCCTGCCCCCCGGCCTGGATCGCCGTCCGGATCCCCCCAACATTGCCCTTCTTGAGGAGCTCGCGGATGTGCGGGGTGGCCAGCATCAACTCCGCCACCAGCACGAGGCCGCCGTCGCCGGGCCTCGGGATCAGCCGCTGCGAGACCACGCCGAGCAGGTTCAGGGAGAGCTGCAGCTGGACGTTGTCGTGCGACTCCTGAGGGAAGAAGTGCAGGATCCGCTCGATCGTCTGGCTGGCGTTGACCGAGTGCAGAGTGCTCAGCACGAGGTGCCCGGTCTCCGCGAAGTGCACCGCTGCAGTGGCGCTCTCGACGTCCCGCATCTCGCCGATGAGGATGACGTCGGGGGTCTGCCGGAGCGCGTCCTTGAGCGCGGTGTTAAACGAGTCGCAATCGGTCCCGACCTCGCGCTGGCTCACCAGGCTCTCATGATCGGCGTGGACGAATTCGATCGGGTCCTCGATGGTGACGATGTGGCCCGGCGCGTGGCGGTTGCGATAGTCGATCATCGCCGCGAGGGTGGTGGATTTTCCCGATCCGGTGGGCCCGGTCACGAGCACGAGCCCGCGGGGGGCGCTGGCGAGCCCGACGATCACCTTGGGCAGCCCCAGCTCCTCAAACGTGGGGATCTCGCTCTTGATCCGCCGGATGACGATCGCGGGAGCCGACCGCTGTGTGTAGATGTTCACCCGGTACCGCCCCAGCGCCGGAGTGTAGTACGCCAGGTTGACCTGCTGGCGCTCCTCGAATTCGCGCTTGTGCCGCGGCTGCATCATCTGCGCGGCGAGGCGCTCCACCGCCTCGGACGTCAGCAGCGTTTCCCCCAGCGGCGAGAGCTGGCCGGCGATGCGCAACATCGGTGGCGCCTCGGTCTTGAGATATAGATCCGAGGCCTGGCGGCTCGCCATGTGGATCAGGAGATCGTTGATGTCCATCCCTATCGCTGGGTGCGGAGACCGGCGAAGTCGGGGCGGCTAGCGGCGGCCCCTTCCTGGGCGAACGCCTGCTTTTCGACCGCCCGCTTCAGCGCCTCGTCGTTGCTGATCTTCTGGGTCTTGACCAGCGCCTTGAGCGCCTGATCAAGGGACTGCATCCCCTCACGGGCGCCCGTCTGAATCGCCGACGGAATCTGATGCACCTTGTTTTCCCGGATCAGGTTGCGGATCGCCGGCGTGGCGACCATGATCTCCATCGCCGCGACCCGCCCTTTGTTGTCGATGGACGGGATCAGCGTCTGTGCGACGACGCCCAGCAGGGCATCGGCGATCTGGACACGGATCTGCTCCTGTTGATGCGGCGGGAAGACGTCCACGACACGGCTGATCGTCTGCGGGGCGTTGTTCGTGTGGAGGGTGGACAGCACCAGGTGGCCCGTTTCCGCGGCGGTCAGCGCCTGCGCGATCGTCTCGAGGTCCCGCATCTCGCCGACCAAGATCACGTCGGGGTCTTCGCGGAGCGCGCTTCGGAGTGCGGCCGAGAAGGACAGCGTATGGGGACCGACCTCCCGCTGGTTGATGTTGCACTTCTTGTGCTCGTGGATGAACTCGATGGGGTCCTCGATCGTGATGATATGGTCTTCGCGGTGGCCGTTCATGTGATCCACCATCGCCGCGAGCGTGGTCGACTTCCCCGAGCCGGTCGGCCCCGTCACCAACACCAGCCCGCGGTCCTTCATCGCCAAGTCTTTGAGGATCGGCGGCATCGCCAGGTCATCGAGCGTCTTGATCTTGGAGGGGATCAACCGCAGCACGAACCCTTCCCCCAACCGCTGCAGGAACGCGTTGACACGGAACCGCCCGACCCCGCTGAGTTCGAGCGAGAAATCGAGGTCGTGGGTCGCCTCGAACCTCGCCTTTTGCTCATCGGTGAGGATATCGTAGAGCATCGTATGGATATCCTCGCGGGTCAGGAGCGGCATGTCGAGCCGGGTGAGCTTGCCGTTGAGCCGCAGCGTCGGGTGAGACCCCACGGTGAGGTGGAGGTCCGATGCGCCCTGCTCCTTCGTTTGAACGAGGAGATCCGTGATGTCCATCAAGATCCCTCCAGTACCCGCGATAGCTCTTCGATCGACGTCAACCCGTCATCGATGAGGGCGTGGCCCTGTTCGCGCAAGGCCGACCCGGCGGCCTCTGCGAGGCGCGCCAGCGCAGCTTCTCGTCCGCCGCCACGGAGCCGGCCGCGGTCGTTGGGGCTGAGGACCCACGCCACCGTCAACACTCGATATCCTCGAAAGCCGGTAAATCCACACGTCGCGCACCCGCGCGGGGTAAACGTGTGGCGCACGACGGCCGCCCCCGAGGTCTGTCCAAGGCGCTCTTTGCATTCCGGGCAGAGCAGCCGGACCTTCCGGGCGGCGAGCACACCGGTCAGGGTAGACGCGACCAGCGCCCCGCCGGTCGCCGCGATCACCTGAGCGACCACCCCCGCGACGTCCCCCTGCGGATGCCCTGCGATGACCTTCCGCGTCCGCGCGCACTCGAGCGCGATGCGCAGCGTCGAGGCGTCGGACACATCATCGACCGCGACCAGATCGACGCCGGCGCGGAAGGCGCCCCCCAAGAGCGCCGCCGCCTGCGCGGAGGATTCGATGGCCGTCTGCGTGATCGCGGGGTTCCGGTAGACGGGCAGCTTCTCGATCGCCCACACCTTCTTCCGAGGACTCTCGGGAAGGAGCGCCCGGATCAGCATTGTCCGCACGAGCGGATCGGCACACCCGATCACCAGGGCGCCGCGGTACCTCTGGAGGGCTCCTCGGAGCGCCTGAGTGATCTTCGCATCGACCCCGAGGGGCAGCAGATCTGGCACACCGGTGCGGTATGGGTAGAGTGCGATCGTCGCCGCCGGTCCACCGGTCGCGGGAACGACGGAGACGACGGCGCGGGCCTCGATGTCACCCACGGTCACCGATGTCGTGGCGGTGGCCGCCGGCGCGTCGGCGAGACCCGCAAACTCCCGGAGGTGACCCATCAGTCCCGCGTGACGTTCCTCTGGATGACCGGCCCGGTCGACGAGGATGCCCTGGAGGCGGTACCGCACCCGATGCTGCCCGTCCGCGGCCGGGTCGAAGTGAATCTCCGAGGCCCCCTCCTGCAGGGCGTGGGTCAGGTGAAACTGCAGGTATTGGGCCTCGGGCCCCCGGGCCGGGCGCCGCGATCCCTTCTGCTGCTGCGGAGGAAGCCGCTGCAGCATCTCTTCGATGTTGGACTCGAGCGCCACCGCCCGGTTGACCTGGAGACCGGTCCGCGTGGCCACTTCATTGACCGTGTGTTCATCGGTGGGATCCGCCATCGCCAGCGTGACCTGCTGGCCGAATCGATGGATGGGGAAGACGTGGTGTTCACGCAGGAATGCCTCCGGCAGAAGCCGGAGGGCCTCGTCGTCGATGAGGTCGTGGCTCAAAAACACGTAGGGGTACATCAACTGGTTGCTGAGCGCCCAGGCGACGTCATCTTCCGTCGCGGATCCCTGCTCGATCAGGATCTGGCCCAATCGCTTCCCGGTCCTCGCCTGCATCGCAATGGCCTTGTCGAGCTCGCCGGGGGTGATCAACGAGGTCGCCAACAGGATCTCACCGAGCTTGCCCGCCTTCTGACGCGGCATCACACTCCACCGTTTCCATAGACGTCCGTCGGGTGGGAGACAAGCGCGAGAAACACGCGAGAACTTCAACCCCCCCGGGTTGCGTCTGGCCAGTATGTCATCATGAGTGGGATCGGGCCGGTGCCGACCCCTTCGGTTATGCTGTGTTAATGCCCACTACCCGACGGGTTTGGACACGGAAATGAGCTGGGGAGCGGGAGGGCGAGGATCGAGCAGGGACGGGACCGGGCGCGGAAGAGAGTCAGACAGAACCGGGAGGCGCCGCCCCCTCTTCGAGCGCCGCCCGGAGACGGGCAAACTCCTCGGGCGTATCGACGTCGACCGCCGCCGAGGGGGACACCTGGACCTCTTCCACCAGATCCGGATGTTGCTGAATCAAGAACCGGCCGCCCACGTCTCCCTCGAGCCGCCGCGCTTCATTAAAGAGCGCTGCGCCGATGAGCGTCGGAGCGCCTGTCACGTCCCCGTATCTGGATGCGACGATCGGCTTGTGCGTCCTTCGGTAGGCGTCGATGAGGGCGTCGATCACTTCCGGGGTCACACACGGCTGGTCCCCGAGCAGGACAACGGCTGCATCGCAGTCCGGCGAAAGCATCGAGACTCCGGCCGCGAGCGACGTCCCCATGCCCTCGCGGTAGCGGTCGTTCACGACGACGCGCACACCGGGGGCGCGAACCTCCTCGGCCATCCGGTCCGCCGTCTCCCCCACAACCACCACGATCTCCCCGCAGCGCGATGCGCGGACGTGGTCGACGACGTGCCGGAGCACGCTCCGGCCGGACAGGGTGAGCAGAAGCTTTGGCGTCCCCATCCGCGTAGATCGGCCCGCGGCGAGGACGACGCCGGCGATCACGCGTGGATCGGTCCCCGGCGGGTGCGCAGAGACGCCGCCTCCCGGTTGTACCGCACGGCGAGGATCTCGGCGGCGATGCTGAGGGCGATCTCCTCGGGTGCATCGGCCCCCGTGTCGAGCCCGACAGGCCCGTAGAGGCGCGCCCGCTGGGCGGTATCGAGCACCACCCCTTGCTGTTCGAGTTCGGCCAGCATCTTGTCGGTGCGCGCGCGGGGACCCAACAAGCCGATGTATCGCGCCGGCGACCGGAGGAGCCCGCGCAGGATCTCCAGATCGTGGAGAAAGTTGTGGGTCATCACGACCGCGAACGTCTCCCGATCGATCCGCACGGCATTGGGGACGTCGCGATCATCCACAAGGAACACTTCATCGGCCTCCGGAAACCGCTCCCGTGTGGCAAACGCCGGCCGGCTGTCGGCGACCATCACCCACCATCCCAGTTGATGCGCGAGGCGGACGAGCGGCAAGGTGTCGTGCCCCGCGCCGCAGACGAGGAGCGGGATGGGCGGCGTGAGCACCTCGATGAAGAGGTCGCCTCGGCCGCCGGCCAACTCCAGCGGCACCACCGCGGTCCGGTGTTCCGCGATCTGATCGCGGGCCGCCTGGGTCACCACGGCGTCGAGCACCGGGTCGCCCAGCGAGCCGGTCGCATGACCCTCCTGGGGCACGAATAGCCGCGACCCGACGGCCGCGCCGCCGGGGGGCGAGGCGATGAGCGTCGCGAGGGCCGCGGAGCGCCGGTGTTCAATCGTGTCCTGCAGGAGTGCCACAACATCCAGCCCGGATGCAGGCCGCACCGGCTCGACAAACACGTCGATCGCCCCGTTGCATCCCAGCCCCAACCCCCAGACCGCGTCGTCATCGGCGGTGAGATCGTAGGTCAGCATCCGGGCCTGTCCGGTCTGCATCACCTCTCGCGCCGCCTCCGCGACATCCCCCTCCAGACATCCGCCGCTGATCGACCCGACGGTCGTCCCGTCCTGCCGGATCAAGAGGCGCGCCCCCTCACGGCGGTAGGTGGAGCCCTTGACCCGCGTGATCGTGGCCAGCGCGGCCGGTTCGCCGCGCGCCCGCAGGGTGGCGAGCGACGTCAAGATATCTCGCAGCTCTCTCATCGCCGATCTCCTTGGTCTCGCACGACCGCGACGTGGGCCCGGCGCACGCCCGCGGTCCCCGCGCGGGAGGCGCGGGGGTCCTGGAGGTATCGTTCCAGCGCGCGCAGGCCGTTCAGATTGTGGGCAGACGCAAACACGTCGACGTAGGGGAGGGCGGTGCTCATCCCCTGGGTCACCGGCTCATACCCGGGGCTCCCGAGCAGCGGGTTGAGCCAGATCACGCGGCCGGCCCGACCGTGCAGTTCCCGCATCGCCGCATCCAGAACCTCAAGGTCGCCCGTATCCCATCCGTCGCTGACGATCACGACGATCGTCCGCGCATCGACGACCTTCCGGCCGTAGCGCTCGTTGAACTGCCGAAGGCTCGCCCCGATCTTCGTCCCGCCCGACCAGTCCGGCACCTCGCGGGCGGCCGCGTGCAAGGCCTCACGGATGTCCCGATGTCCGAGCGCGTCGGTGACGCGGGTCAGCGAGGTGCTGAACAGAAACGACTCGACGTGACGAAGGGCGCCCTGAAGCGCGTAGATGAACTGGATCAGAAAGCGGCTGTAGATGTCCATCGACCCGCTCACGTCGCAGAGCAGCACCAGCTTGGCCTTCCGAATCTTTCGGCGCCGCCAAACCAGGTCGAGGACGTCTCCGCCGTAGCGCAAATTCCGCCGCATGGTCCGCCGAAGGTCGACGAACGAGCCGTGGCGGGCGGCCTTGGTCCGGCGCGACAGCCGGGTCGCGATGAGCCTGGCGATGATCACGATCAACTCGGTGATCGACCGGAGCTCGTCCGCGGAAAAGGCGCTGAAATCTTTGTGGCTCCGGCCCTCGGCCGGACTGTAGGCGGGCACCTCGCGCTCGTCCTCCGCCTCCCCGGTGTCGTTCCATTCGGCGACGGCGAGGTCGCTCTTACGCTCGCTCCCCACCTCCGACCCCGGCAGGGGAGATTCGTCCGGCTCCTCCCCCTCCTCCGACGACGGTGTTGTGAGCGCGGGGCCCACCCAGAATCGCGCGAACTCGTGGTCGAAGATGGGAAGGTCGTCTGGCCGGGAGCACAACGTGGTACGCAACGCGAACCGCACCATCTCGCGGTCCGCCAGATCCACGACGGTCAGCCCCTGCAGCGCGTCGGCGATCTCGGAGGGCCCGATCAGCAGCCCGCGCCGCCGGAGGCGCCGACAAAAAAGCGTGACGTTTCCGGCGAGGTTGCCCGGCCGGCCCCAGGCCGGGCCCGCGGCCTCAGCGCCCTTTGGGGAGCTGAGCGGCAACAGAGGCGATCCGCTCGGCGTTCCACCCATCGTCGCTCTGCCCGACCACGTCGATGCCGTCGAGGATGGGGCGCAGGTACTGTGTGCGGACGCGCGTCAGATCCTCTTGATCCTTGCAGAGACACCCGAGGGTCTCTTCCACCGCGGTGGGGTCGAGGTGGTCGCGGTGGAGCGCCAGGAGCGCGGCGCTCCAGTCGAGGGTCTCCGCGATGCCGGGGATCTTGTCGAGGGGCGCGCGGCGGACCAACTGCATGAACGCGCAAATCTGGTTGGCCAGCCGGTCGTTGATCTCCGGCACCTTCCCATGGATGATCGCCAGTTCTTTGTCGAAGCTCGGGTAGTCGATCCAGACGTACAGGCACCGCCGGCGCAGCGCGTCGCTGAGGTCACGGGTTCGGTTGCTCGTGAGGACCACGTGGGGAATGTGGCGCGCCCGGATCGTGCCGATCTCAGGGATGCTCACCTGAAAGTCGGAGAGCACTTCCAGCAGAAAGGCTTCGAACTCCTCATCGGCCCGATCGATCTCATCGATGAGGAGGACGGGCGCTCGGTCGGCGGTGATCGCCTGGAGCAGCGGCCGCTTCAGCATGAAGGGCTCGCTGAAGATCACGTGTTCCTTTTCCTCCACCGGACGGCCGGAGGCCTCTTCCAGCTTGATGCGCAGCATCTGGCGTTGATAGTTCCATTCGTACAACGCCGTGTGGACATCCAGCCCTTCGTAGCACTGCAGGCGGATGAGGTCGGTGTCGAGCGCCCGCGCCATGACCTTGGCGACCTCGGTCTTGCCCACGCCGGCCGCGCCCTCGATGAGCAGCGGCTTGCCGAGGACGACGCTGAGGTGGATCGACAGCGCCACGTCGCGGTCGGCGATGTACCCCTGTTGCTGCAGGGCGTGCGTGATCTGGGGAATCCCCCCAAACGACTGGGGGGGATGTGAGGCGGATCCCATCTGCGGTTGTCACTCCTCCTGCCGTCCTGGCTCGCGCTGGGCCCCGGACGCACGCGGACCACGCGGACGTGCACTCAACCTACCTATATTACCATACGATGTGGCGCCTGGCCCCGATTCCGCGGGCGCGCACCGCAACGCGGGCGAGTACCTGACCCGCCGCGAGACGCTCCTTCGCCGCGTGCGAGAGTCGCTTGAGCATCCGCTCGAGCCGCAACGCGGCGCGCTGCGTCGGACACCGCCATACGGCGACGAGCCGGTGCGGACCGCGGCCGCGGGTGTAGCGGGAGGCGCGCCCGCGCCGGTGGGCGCCGAACCGCCGCGCGGGATCGACCGTGTACCCGGCGTAATACGTGCCATCCGCGCATCGCAAGAGATACGCGTAGTGCCGGCGGGGGCGTCCGTCCGATGGGTCCATCGCGAAGGGAGATTCGCCCAACGCGATAGTCTCCCTGGCACTGCGTCCCTCGCCGTGCAGGATAGGAGTTGGTGTGCCGATTAGCGAAGGAAGCACTCCCCTATGACCACACGCTACATCGGGGCACGTATCCCCCGCAACGAGGACCCGTCGCTCCTCCGCGGCCGAGGATGCTTTGTCGACGACCTCCGGCTGCCGGGGATGGTGCACGGCGCCGTCCTGCGCAGTCCCCACGCCCACGCCCGCATCGGCCGGATCGACGTGCGCCGCGCCCGCGCGGCGCCGGGCATCCTGGACGTCATCACGCACGCCGACCTGGGCGACCTCGGCGTGCCGCTGCCGAAACTGATACCGCATGTCTCGCTCACGCACCACAAAACCCAGCAGGCGCTCGCGGCGTCGGTGGTCCGCCACGTCGGCGAGCCGATCGCGTTCGTCGTCGCCGACACCCGGTACGCCGCGGAGGATGCGCTCGACCTGATCGACGTCACCTACGCGCCGCTCCCGGCGGCGGTGGACCTCGAAGCGGCGGCGAGGCCCGGCGCGCCGCGCGTGCACGACGACATGGACACGAACGTCTGCGCGCACTATACGCAGCGGGTCGGGGATGCGGACCGCGCCATCGCGCAGGCCCGGCATCGGTTCGTCGAGCGGCTCGTGATGGACCGGGGCGCGTCCGCGCCCATGGAAACCCGCGGGGTCGTCGCGACGTGGGCCCCCCGGACCGGGGTTCTCGAGATCTGGGACAGCACGCAGGCCCCCATCCCGATTCGCAACGGCCTCGCGGCGATGTTCCATCTCCCCCAACAGAACGTCCGGGTCACGGCACCCGACGTCGGCGGCGGGTTCGGCCCGAAAGTCATGATGTACTACCCGGAGGAGATCCTGGTGCCGTTCGCGTCACGCCGCCTCGGGCGTCCGGTGAAGTGGATCGAGGACCGCCGGGAGCATTTCGTGGCGACGAACCAGGAACGGGAACAGATTCACGACGCCGAGATCGCCCTCGACGAGCACGGGCACATCATGGCGATCCGCACCGTGTTTCTCTACGATGCCGGCGCCTACTGTCCGTACGGACTGATCGTGCCGATCGTCGCCAGCACGACGCTGCCCGGTCCGTACCGCATCCCGAATTACCACTGCGAGTTCAAAGCCGTGTTCACGAACAAGACGATCGTAAGCCCCTACCGGGGCGCAGGCCGGCCGCACGGCGTCTTTGTGATGGAGCGGCTGCTCGACCGGGCGGCCCGCGAGCTCGCGATGGACCGCGCCGAGATTCGCCGGCGGAACCTCATCCAGCCCGACCAGTTTCCCTACGAGGTCGGGCTGATCTACCAGGACAACGCGCCGCTGCAGTACGATAGCGGCAACTATCCGCAGTGCCTCCGTCGCGCCGTGGACACGATCGGGTACGCGGAGTGGACGGCCCGGCAGGCCGCGCATCTAGCGGCGGGCCGGTACGTCGGGCTCGGGGTGGCGTGCTACGTCGAAGGAACCGGGATCGGACCCTATGAAGGATGCCGGGTCACGGTCGAGCCGTCGGGGCATGTCTTCGTCGCCACAGGAGTGGGCACGCAGGGCCAGGGCCACATGACGGTATTCGCGCAGATCGCGGCCGATGCGCTGGGGGTGCGCCCGAGCGACGTCACCGTCCAGACCGGAGACACCGCCGGGTTCGGGTGGGGCACAGGGACGTTCGCCAGCCGCGCGGCAGTCGTGGCCGGCACCGCGGTGTCGCTCGCCGCGCGAGCGGTCCGCGAGAAGACGCGTATCGTCGCGGCCACCCTGTTGGAGGCGCGGCCGGACGAGATCGAATTGGAGGCCGGCACGGTCTTCGTGCGGGGGGTCCCCGCCCGCGCGCTGTCCCTCGGCGAGGTCGCCGCCGCGGCGAACCCGTTGCGGTTCGCGATGCCGCCGGAGTGGGAAGGACCGGGCCTGGAAGCGACGCGATACTTTGCGCCGCCCCGAGCGACCTTCAGCAACGGCGTCCACGCCTGCATCGTCGAGGTCGATCCCGACACAGGAGCGCTGGAGATCCTCCGGTACGTCGTGGTCCACGACTGCGGCCGTGTGCTGAACCCGATGATCCTGGAGGGTCAAATCCACGGCGGGGTCGCGCAGGGCCTCGGGGGCGCATTTTGGGAGAAGCTGGCATACGATCCGCAGGGACAGCCGCTGACTACGACGTTCATGGATTACCTGCTGCCGACCGCGGCGGAGATGCCCCCGCTCGAAGTCGAGCACGAAGAGACGCCCTCGCCGTCCAATCCCTTGGGGGTCAAGGGCGCCGGCGAGGCCGGCGTGATCCCCGTGCCGGCCGCCATCGCCCAAGCGATCGAGGACGCGCTGCGTCCGTTCGGCGTACACATCACGGAGATGCCGCTCAGCCCGGACCGTGTGCGAAAACTCGTGGCGGAAGCCCGGAGGCAACCATGCGACTAGAAGGCACGAACATGCTCCCCGCATCGGTGGAAACCGTGTGGAAGACCATCAATGATCCGGAGGCGCTGCGCCGGTGCACGCCGGGCCTCAAGGAACTCAAAGAGATCGGCCCGGACACCTACCAAGCGACGCTCACCGTCGGCATCGCCGCGGTCAAGGGGACGTATGCCGGGACGCTGGCGATCACGGACAAACGCGCCCCGACCCATTACAAGATCTCGCTCGACGGCTCCGGGGGCGCGGGGTTTATGAAGGGCGAGGGCACCGTCGACCTCGAAGCGCAGGGGGACGGAACCGCCCTCAAGTGGGTCGGGGACCTGCAGATCGGCGGCCTGATCGCCGGCGTCGGTCAGCGGATGCTCGGCGGCGTTGGGAAGATGCTGATCGGGCAGTTCTTTAAGTGCCTCGAGCAGCACCTCGGAGGGGGGGCGTGAAACCTGCGCGGTTTGAGTATTTCTGCCCTCGCACGGTCGACGAGGCGGTGGACCTCCTCGCCGAACATGGGGACGAAGGCAAGGTGCTCGCGGGCGGCCAGAGCCTGGTCCCGTTGATGAACATGCGCCTAGCTCGCCCTGCGGTCATCATCGACATCAATCGCATCGATGGCTTCGGGAATCTCCGCGAACAGAACGGGATCCTGTGCTTCGGCGCCCTGACACGTCAGCGGGCCGCGGAACGCTCACCGGTCGTCGCCGAGCGGTGCCCGCTGCTTCGCGATGCCCTGCACCTCGTCGGCCACGCGCAGATTCGCAACCGGGGCACCCTCGGGGGCAGCATCGCGCACGCCGACCCGGCCGCGGAACTCACCGCCATCCTCTCCGCGCTCGATGGCGAGGTCACCGCGCGCAGCGCACACGGGACCCGGAAGATCGCCGCGGCCGATCTCTTCGTCACGTACCTGACGACTGCGCTCGATCCGCGCGAACTGATTGTCGAGATCCGGATCCCGGCGCTTGCGCGCGGCGCGGGGTGGTCCTGGATGGAAATCGCGCGGCGCCACGGCGACTTTGCGCTCGCCGGCGTGGGGGTCGTCCTCACCGTCCGCCGCGGAGCGATCGCCGAGGCGCGGATCGCCCTCACGGGCGTGGCGCCAACGCCGGTGCGGGCCGCCGCCGCCGAACGGCTCCTCGTCGGCCGCGCGCCCTCGGACACGTTGTGGGACGAGGCGGCCGAGGCCGTGCGGGCCGCGGTCACCCCCGACGGAGACATCCACGCGTCGGCCGAGTACCGCAAGCACGTCGCCGGCGTCCTGACCCAGCGGGCCCTCCGGGAGGCGCTCTCGCGGACGAAGGAGGCGGCGTGATGACCCTGCGTCAGATCACGCTCCGCGTGAACGGCCAGGACTACACCGGACAGGCTGAGGTCCGCAAGACCCTGGCCGACTTCATCCGTGAGGACTGCGGCTTGACCGGCACGCACCTGGGGTGCGAGCACGGGGTATGCGGGGCATGCACCATTCTCATGAACGGCGAGGCGGTGCGCTCCTGCCTGCTCTTCGCGGTGCAGGCGGAGGGCACCGAGCTGATGACGGTGGAGGGGCTGGCCGACGGAGACCAGCTCCATCCCATTCAGCAGGCGTACTGGGAGCATCATGCGCTGCAGTGCGGGTTTTGCACGCCCGGGTTTCTGATGACGACGTACGACTTCCTGCGTGACACGCCACACCCCTCGGAGCGCGAGATCCGGGAAGGCCTCGCCGGCAACCTCTGCCGGTGCACGGGCTATCAAAACATCGTGAAGGCGGTGGCGGCGGCGGCGAAGACATTGAGTGCCGGGGCACGGCTCGAGCCCGCATGGGCCGTTCGGCAGCGCACCGCGGCCGGCCCGGCACACCCGCCGGCGCGAGCCGCGGGGGCAGCCACGGCGGCGGGCGAGGATGGATCGCTCCCGAGCCGACGTCCACGCAGGAGCACGCAGGCCCGGAGAACGAAGAAGAACCCCACGGCCAGGAAGGCACCGGGCCGACAGAGAAGACCGAAACGGTAGGGGACAAACCGTGTCAGCCGTGCACAGAGCCATGACGCACAGGGTGGACGCGCTTTCGATGAGTTGGCGCGTGGGCCGCGCCATGCGACAGGAGGGATGGAGCGGAGAGATCCTCGCGGTGCACCCACACAGCTGTTACCTCATGGATGAGGACGGCGCGATCTACGCGGTGGTGGAAGAAGAACTCGGGAACGGACCGTTAAACGTGGTCATCCCCTCCTCACCCCCCCGCCTCTTCCAGTACCTTTCCGTCGGCGAGACGGTGAAGTCGACCGGGGAGATCCTCATGTTGAGCGACAGCCTGGATGTGGGCCTGGCGAAAGCACACCTGTGGGACCCGAGACCGTACCCGACGATTGGAGCCGACGCGGACGGGCTCCGCCACGCCCTCGTCGCGCTCTTCGAGACGGCGGCGACACGCTCGCCGGAGACGAGCCTCGCCCGCCTTCTCCCCTACCTCCAGGCGGACGACCTCCCCGCCCCGCTGCAAAAGATCTCGCATTTCCCCCGCAGCCACGCGCTGATGGCTGGGCTTGCGGAATCCCTCGCCCATCACAACCGCCGCGGGCTCAAGGTCGTGACCTCGTCAATGGCGGGGTTGGGACCGGGGCTCACCCCCGCCTGCGACGATTTCCTCGCCGGCGTGCTCCTGGCCCTCTCTCTGACCCAGGGGGTTCGGGACGAGCCGGAACTCGCCGAGCTCGCCACCATGCTTCTCGAGACGGCGGCGCCCAGGACGGGAGAGATCAGCGCGGCGTATCTCCGGGCCGCACATGCGGGGGAAACGAACGAGCGGTGGCAC
>DASSXJ010000237.1 GCA_035703895.1 bacterium
CCGCTGATCGTGCCCGGCACGCGAGGGCCGAGCGCGTCATCGGTCTGGGGGTCCGTGTACTCGCGAGTCTCGTTATCCGGGATCTCGGCGACGAGGTACCACGGTCCGGTCTCCGCGGCGTTGGCGTGCGACCGGTAGATCCGTCGCCTGGTGATCGACGGATCGCCGACGGGGACATCCGTCAGGCGCCCGTGCTCGTTTCGCAGTTCCACCGGGCGGGTCGGTGGGCTCCCGCTCGATTCCCGGCCCGCGGCGTCCAGGAACGTGATCCTCCAGGAATACGTTCCGGTGAGCCCCTGGCCCGACATCGGCGGGCTCATGCCTCCTCCCGTCGCGGCCGTCGCCGGAGCGAGAGGGGACCACTGCCGCACTCCGCTGAGGCGCCCCAACCGTATCGTGCCGTTGCTCCCGACGTCGGACGTGACCGTGGTTCCCTGGTCCAAGTCGACCGCATCGCGGCCGCACACGCCGTAGAGGGGCGTGCCGCCTGATCGCAGGTCGTAGCGCCGGACCACGGTCTCGATCTGCCGCCGCGCCCGCCCGGGCGCGGCGGGGATGAATCCAGCGGCTGTGAGGTACCGCTGGTTTCGCTCGCCGCCTCCGATCGCGGCGGGATCGTCCGCGCAGTTCGGGGGCAACGCCCCGCGCGGATAGACGCATGTGACCGTGATCTGGAATGTGCCGAGCGTCTCGCCATCCAGGCCCGGGACCGGGATCTCGCGGGACTCGCCCCGATAGGAGATATCGGTCGGCGCAGCCGCCGAGGCTCGGGAAACCAGCTGCGCCACGCCATAGTTGAGGCCCGCCTCGGCCACGTTCACAGCATCCATCGCAAGCCGGTTGGCCACGGCGCCGTGGAGGTCGCTCAAGGTGATCGAGACGACGCCGACACCGATCAGCTCGATGATGAGGAACGTGATCAGGACGAGCGTGAGAGCGAAACCGTCGGGCCGCGCCACGCGATGCATCGTGTCTCTCATGGCCCCCGCAGGGTCGCAAGGGTCTGGTACGTTTGAGATTCCCGGCGCCTGGAGACGGACGTGGTCTCCACCGTCACGGTGATGCGAACCGATCGGATCAGATCGGGGCCGGCGGCCGGATTCCCATCTCGGTCGAGGTAGGCGAGCTCGAACGCATTGACGACCGGGGGGGTGAGCGCAACCCGATGCGGATCGGGCGCCCCCCGGCTCGCTTCTGCCAGGCACGCTCCGGCTGTCTCCTGGATCAGCGTTTCCTGCCACAGGGTCCGCCCCTCGAGGTAGTACACGATGGTGTGTCTCGGCGGGGCGAGGCTTTCGTCGAGCACCGCCCGGAAGGCCAGCCGCTCCGGAAACCCCCCGCCGTTGCCGGCGAGCAGGATCGCGTCGGGACAGGGAGCGTGCGGCGCGTAATCGGCCTCCCGCACCCGGTCGGCGATCCAGTTGAGCACGCGCCGCCCCTGCTCCTGATCCAACACTCGGGCGTGCACGATTAGGTAGCCTTTGATCCCGGCGCCAAGCAGGATATAGAGGCTGCTCGTCAAGATCCCGCCGATCGCCAGGACCGTCACGACCTCGATGAGCGTCATCCCCGCCTGGGGGCGGCCGCGGGTCACGGACATAGGCCCGCCGTTCGGACATCCCCGACATAGGTGCTGATCGCTTCGTAAGGTGCATCGATCGGGGCTGCGCCGGTCCAGTCTTTCCGATAGAGGCTCACCGTGGCCCGGAGCAGGGCCGGACCTACTGAGTCGAGCCGTACGTACGCCGCGGCAAAGCCTGGGGGCAGGGGGAGCTCTCCGGCCTCCAGAGTCGAGGGCATCACCTTCCGCGCCGACGGGGAGAGACGCACGTAGCACCGGAGCCTGAGAAAGTCGATCTCGCCCTGCACCCATGCCGTCGCCAGCCCCCGGTCTTGGGAGTGCCTGGCCTGAGTGAGACCCCCGATCACCGCACCCATCAGAAATGGGGTTGCGATACCGATAATGAGCATCGCGGTGAGGACCTCGATCTGGGTGAACCCCGCAGTAGGTCGAAAGAGACGGCGGAAGGGGGGCTGTTCAGCGCGTCGCATCGACGACCACCCCCGTCTCCGCCTCGACCGACAGCGCGAAGGGTTCTCCTGTGCGTGTGCTCTGCACCGCGAGCGCCGCGCCGGCCTCGGTCCGTCCGCTGGGCGTGAATACCACAGGGCCGAGCGGCCACGTGCCCCAGGCGACGTCCGGCGGAAAGCAGACCCGCTTGATCACGGTGGCGGCGTCCCCGAGCCAATAGGATGCCGCCTTGCCCGGACAGGCCGCATCCTCCGAAGAGAAGGTCACCGTCACGTCAACGCGCCTGGTGATGGCTTCTTGTTGAGCGACCCCGAGATCCGACGCCAGGAGATGGGCTACCGCCCGCGCGCGTTGAGTGCTGGCGTATCGAGCGTACGATGGGAAGGCGATCGCAAGGGCAATCCCGAGCAGGGAGATCACGATCAGCGTCTCCAGCAGGGTAAAGCCCGTTCGGTGACCGATCCGCACCCGCCAGTCGTTCATCGCACCTCTGGCAAAACCACGAGGGTAGGAACGTCGGCCGACATGGAGGCTGCGATGATTGGGGCGAAAACAATTTGACCGAAGCGATCGGTGGTAGGGTACCGGGAGACGACAACCGAACACCATCATTCGACCGAACGCGTGAGATCCCTCTGTTCGGAGTCAACTCGTCGCGCTACACTTGAACGCCGCGCGACGAGCGGGACGGGATGGCGGGGGAGGTGGATCCAGCATGGGGCCCTTACTGACCGGGCGCGTGGCGCTCGTGACGGGAGCCGGGTCGGGGATCGGGCGGGCGATCGCGGTCCGGTTTGCGGAAGAAGGCGCGGATGTGGCCGCAGTTGACGTCAACGAGACGACCGCCGCCGAGACCGTAGCTGCGGTCCAGAGACTCGGTCGGCGGGGGATCGCGCTGCGGGCGGATGTCAGCCGGTCGGACGACGTCGAGGCGGCCGTCACACGCGCGGGGGCGAGCCTGGGCCCGATCACCGTTCTGATCAACAACGCCGGTTTGACGCGAGACAAGACCATTCGGAACCTCACCGAGGCCGACTGGGACCTGGTCCTGGATGTGCACCTCAAAGGGACGTTCCTCTGCACCAAAGCGGTCGCCGCCCGCATGCGCGAAGCCGGGCACGGGGGGGCGATTGTCAATCTTTCGTCGATCTCCGGGAAGATCGGCAACTTCGGGCAGGCGAACTACGCCTCGGCCAAAGCAGGGATCGTCGCGCTGAC
>DASSXJ010000238.1 GCA_035703895.1 bacterium
GCTCATGAGCCGCGGCGGCCGGACCCGTTGGTTCTGCTCGCCGATCGGATAGGCGGGCTGCTGCTCCCTGCGGTATCATCGCGGGTCGAGGGTGCTCCCTGGTGTGGATGAGCACGAGGCTCGTCACGAACGTCGAGATGAAGAAGGCCAGCGCGCATGTCGCGAGATACCGAGGAGACCGCAGGCTTTGCATGGTCGACGCGTCCACTCCAACACCCCCCGTGACGCCGAGCCGTCACGATGCAAGTCTGTCGGATGGGAGAGACCGACACAATGAAGCCGTTCACTCGTGGGAACGGGGGGGGTCAGAGAGAGAGGGGGGGTGACGGTGATGCGTTTGCGGAAAGCCCTCGCCAGGCTCTTGACGCGAGAACGGGTCTGTCGGGTGGCCACGGTCGGCCAGGACGGGATGCCGAGGACTGGAACTTTATCAAAGGCGTCATGCTGCAGGGGACTGCCAGGCTCATCCACCGTGGGCCTGCGTTCCGGAAGATCCGAACGTTGCTGTACCGGAAATACCCGCAATATCCCGATGAGGCCGGTCCGGACGAGGCGGACTCCATGATCGTGGAGATGACACCTACGCACGTCTCTTCTTGGGACGTCGATGACTAGGACGATTTCCGCCCTCAGCTCCGGCCGTACACCGGGATCGCCGCCCCCTGGATCACGCGCGCGTCCTCGCAACACAAGAACAGAATGACCCGGGCGATCTCCTCTGGCTTCGGCCATTTGGAGAAATCGGCCTTGGGCATCGCCCGCCGGTTCGCCTCGGTATCGATGATGCTCGGCACGACGGAGTTCACCCGAATGCCATGGGCCTTGACCTCGTCTGCCAGCGAATCAAACAGGGCCAGCGCTCCTGCCTTTGAGGCCGCGTATGCGGCCGCGCCGGCCGCGTGCCCGTACCCAGCCTTAGATGCGACGTTCACAATCGCTCCGCCGCCCTGCCGCAGCATCTGGGGCACCACCGCCCGCGCCAGCACGAATCCCGTGCGCAGATTGAGCGCAAGCATCTGCTCGTACGTCGTTGCGTCCATCTCCCAAAGCGTCTGCCCTCCGGCATAGCCGCCGATGGCGTTCACGAGTGCGTCCACCCGGCCGTGCTGCCCCGCGACCGTCTCCACCAACTGCTTCGCGCCGGCCTCGTCCGTGGCGTCCAGAAGGTGCCGGTCGAGGCGCTCAGCATCCCGTCCCGCGGCCGCCTGCAGCGCCTCAAACTCCTCCGTCCGCCGAAACGTCACCGCCACCCGCGCGCCGGCCTTCAAGAATTCCATACTGGTCGCCCGTCCCAGCCCCCCGGTGCCGCCCGCCACAATGACCACACTTCCGTCGAAGTTCATGATGCGGATTTCCCCTCTCCAGAATCTCTTGATCGCGGCCGCGGTCAGCGCGCGGACAGGGACCGGCCGCAACGCCACCGAGTGGCTTCTTGAACGCCAGACGAGCGGTTCCTCCTTCGGCCAAACGGGGGACTCGAACACCTCCGTCGCATATGCTATAAAGTGGAAGAGACGTGCTCGCCATGGCGCGCCTCGGTTAGGAGGTCAAGGGGGCGCGACAATGGTGACGATCGAATCGACTCCTGAAATGGCCGCCACGGTCTATGAGACGATGGCGCGCAATCTCCGTGTGGTCCGCCGCCGGCTGGAGAGTCCGCTGACCTTGGCGGACAAGGTCTTGCTGGGGCACCTCGACGATCCCGAACACCAGGAAATGGAGCCCGGCAAGAGCTATCTGCTTCTTCGTCCCGACCGCGTCGTCTTTCAGGACGTGCTGGGACAGACCGGCATGCTCCAGTTCATGCAAACGCGGCGGGAGAAGGTCGTGGTCCCTACGACCATCCACTGCGACCATCTCATCCAGGCCCGAGTCGAGGGCGAGGCAGACCTGCGCGCGTCCATTGAAGAGAACAGGGAGGTCTATGACTTCCTGCGTGCGACAGCCGCCAAGTACGGCGCGGGCTTCTGGGGCCCTGGCGCCGGCATCATTCACCAGGTAGTGCTGGAGAACTACGCCTTCCCCGGTGAGCTGATTATCGGCACGGACTCGCACACGCCCAACGCGGGCGGCCTTGGGGCATGCGCGATTGGCGTCGGGGGAGCCGACGCGGCAGAGGTCATCGCCGGCCTCCCGTGGGAGGTGCTGTATCCGAGGCATATCGCGGTGTTCCTGACCGGCAAGATGAGCGGGTGGACGGCGCCCAAAGACGTCATTCTCTACGTCGCGGGCCAGCTGACTGTGGCCGGCGGCACCAACGCCATCGTCGAGTACATCGGCCCCGGGGCGCGCACGATCAGCGCGACCGGCAAGGCCACCATCACCAACATGGGTGCCGAGCTGGGGGCGACAACATCAATGTTCCCCGCTGATGAGCGGATGGCCAAATACCTTCGGGCGACGGGCCGGGGTGCCTTGGCACCATTGGTCGAGCAATATCAGCACTTGCTGGAACCGGATAAGGAAGTCGAGGCGGACCCTGGGAAGTACTACGAACGCGTGATCGAACTCGACCTGTCGAAGCTGGAGCCATACATCGTGGGACCGCACTCCCCCGATAGAGCGCGCCCGGTCTCACAGTTCGCCGCCGAGGTTGCCGATACCACCAATGCGTTCCGTAACGAAATCTCGACGGCTCTCATCGGCAGTTGCACCAACTCTTCATATGAGGATATGAGCCGCGCGGCAGACGTGGCCGAACAGGCAAAAGCCCACGGCATCAAGACCGCCGTGCCCTTTCTGGTCACGCCGGGTTCGGAGCAGGTCCGCGCCACCATCGAGCGCGACGGTCAAATGCAGTCGCTCAAGGACATCAACGGTGTCGTCCTAGCGAACGCCTGCGGCCCCTGCATCGGCCAGTGGCGGAGGGCTAAGGAGACGGTCGGGGTGCCCAACTCGATCGTGACGTCGTATAACCGCAACTTCCCAAGGCGCAACGATGGTCAGCCGACCACGATGAACTTCATCGCCAGCCCAGAGATCGTGACGGCCTTTGCTCTGGCGGGAAGCCTGTCGTTCAATCCGCTGACCGACTCCCTCACCGGCGGCGATGGCAAGCCGTTCAGGCTCGACCCACCCAAGCCGGCCCCGGAGGTGCCTGCGCGGAACTTCGACCGCGGACATCCCACTTATGTCGCGCCTCCCCCAGATGGCCGTAGCATCACGCTGCTGGTGGACCCGCGCAGCGAGAGGTTGCAGTTGATGGAGCCTTGGCCGGCCTGGGACGGCAAGGACTTTCTGGATATGCCGGTGCTCATCAAGACCAAGGGCAAGACCACGACCGACGACATCTCCCCGGCGGGTCCCTGGCTGCGTTATCGAGGACACCTGGACAAGTTCAGCGACAACATGTTCATGGGTGCCACCAACGCGTTTTCCGGCGAGGCGGGTAAGGGCAAGAACGTGCTGACAGGAGAGACGGGACAGGCGATCGCCAAGATTGCCAGGGACTACCAATCCCGTGGGGTCAAGTGGGTCGTCATTGGCGACCACAACTACGGCGAGGGCAGCAGTCGTGAACACGCTGCCCTCTCGCCGCGTCTACTGGGCGGGGCGGCGGTCATCGCCCGGAGCTTCGCGCGCATCCACGAGTCGAATTTGAAGAAGCAGGGCCTACTCGCGCTGACGTTCGAGAGCCCCGCCGACTACGACCGCATTCGTGAGGACGATCGTCTGAGCCTCGTCGGTTTGGCGAACATGGGACCGGGCAAGCCTGTCGATTGCCTCGTGAAACACGTGGACGGGACCACCGAAACGCTGCGGCTCTCTCACTCTTTCGCCGCCTCGCAGCTTGAATGGTTCCGTGCGGGTTCGGCCCTCAACCTCTTTCACGCCGACTCGCCTGCTCGCAGAGATAATCCCGCATAACAAGAGTCCCGCGGTTTAGGGCGTGTTGTTTCGCGACGGCAGGAAACGAAACTCTGCCACATCGCAGACCGGCTCGTAGCCGATCCGCTGATAGATCCGGTTCGAAGTCGGATTGGCGAGGTCGGTGTAAAGGAAGCAGAAGCGGTAGCCGCGGTCGAGCAGCAGCCGACTCAGAGCGGCCACGCACCCGCTGGCGTAGCCGCGGTTGCGGTGCTCGGGTGGCGTATAGACCGGCCCGACCCGGATGCCGTGGGGCGTGGGCCCGGTAAATCCGGCGAGAGCCCGCGGACCCTCATCGTCCCACAGGTACAAGCCATCGGTCGACCCCTGCAGCCGCCGATCAACTAACTGCTCCGCATCGATCTGTGGGGCGTGCTCGCCAAACGCCTCTGCGTGGAAGGCGCGTATCCACGGGATCAGCACGGGGCTGTCGGCGTTCGATGCCCGCCGGAGCCCCCCCGGGACGCTACCGATCGGCCGGACACGCTCGAGCCGATAGATGCGCTGGACCATGACCCGCTCGGAAGGCTGGCCGGTGAGCTCCTGCCACGCGCGAGCGAACTCTTCGCCCACCGGGACCGGAGCGTGGACCCCGGGCGGTATCATCCCGGCGGCGAGGAGATCCTGGGCGATCACGGACGAGACCTGCGGATGCTCGATGCGCGACAGGACCAGCCGGTGGGGTGGGGTCATCATGGCGGCCCCCCTGAAGTCCCCGGCATCCATGATCACCGCGAAATAGGGCGGGGGATCTTGCGAGATGTGGCGTGACGCCAGGGTAGTCGGCACGCCCAGGAGGAGGTTGTGGCAGGCCTCGTCCGCGAGCAAGAACGCCTCGGCGCGCTCCAGGAAGGCCTGAGGCGTTGCGCAGTGAATGACGTCCACCCTCACCCTCCCTCCGAGTCGCGCGCCAAAGTCCGGAGGAGTTCGTGCACATCGTCGATGCGCTCCTCCAATCTTCTGGCGTGTACCTCCATATGATAGGTATTCAGGATGAGTTTCACAGAGACGAGTAAGACACCGGTCTCGAGAAACAGGTCGTGCGTGAGCCCCTTGACGAGAAGTGCAGCGACAAACAGAACGAAGGTGAGAACAATGACGGCAGACGAGGCACGATCGAGATGTCTGCCAATAGCATGCCTTTCTATCCCAGTCTCCATGGACTCCTCCGCAACCGTCCTGCGCGCCTTACTCTTCATGAGTGAGAGTTCTTCGCTTTTGAGTCCCTGATCCTCTCAACCGCGCGCATACCGCCCGACCCCGGACGTCGCA
>DASSXJ010000239.1 GCA_035703895.1 bacterium
ATTCGTGATCACCCGGTTCCCGTTCTGAGGGGTGAGGGGTTGCAGGAGAGGATCTCCCCGCCACCGTGGATATTGTAGGGTGGAGCGTGTATGATGTTTGCCGAGTATTTGCGTGAACTGCAAAAGGTTTCGCTGCTGCGGCCCGATGAGGAGGCGCGGTTGTGGCGGGCGTTCAAGCGCCGCGGCCATGCCCGCAGCCGCGCCCGTCTCATCGAAGCGTACCAGCCGCTCGTGTTCAAGGTGGCGATGCAGCTCCGTCTTCGCGAGGCGATCGTCATGGACATGATCCAGGAGGGGACGGTGGGCCTCATCGAGGCGGTGGAGCGGTACGATCCCGATCGTGGGGTGCGTTTCAGCACCTTTGCGACGTACCGGATCCGTGGGCGAATCCTCAACGCGCTGCACCGTGAGCGGTCGCGCGCGTCCGCCGCCGGTGAGGGGGAGGACGAGGTCCTGATCGAGCGGGTTCCGGACCTGGGCGCGGCGGACCGCCTGGCCGGGGTCGAGGACGCCCTGCTCGTGGAGCAGATCGTGGCGGTGATCGAGCGATTGCCCGATCGCGAACAGCGGATTGTCCGCGCCATGATCGCCAAAGAGGAGGAGCCCAGGCGCATCGCCGACGAACTTCGGATCAGTCTTTCGCACCTCTACCGCCTGCAAAAGCAGGCGGTGCATCGGATCCAGGCATCCTTGCTGCCGCCCTCGCAGGGCGCGCGTGCTGCGGGGTGAGCGGCGTGGACACATCAAGCCGGATTCTCGCCCACATCCGCCACGCTGAGGAGTGGCTCCGAAAGGCTCGGGCTGATTACGCCCGAGGAGATGGGCGCCAGGTGCTGTTGCGGCTGCTCCTCGCCGAGGCCGAGATTCGCCGGGCCCGCGAGTCGGGAGGGGTGACGGCTGGGATCCCGCGCCGCCGTGCCGCGGCGCCGGGGTGGGCGATCCTCGGAGCGCTCGCGGCAGCCGGGGTCGTCATGGCCGGGTACGCGTTGGTGAAGCCACCTGCCTTCGGTCCCGTGGCGACGTCCCCCACAGTGGTCCGAGCCGTTCCTGTCGCGGCGGGGCACAACGGGGTTCTGCGGTTCGAGAGCGGTCAAGTCCTGCCATTTGTCGGGGTCCCCGCCGGGATCCGGCCGGGTGGCCCGACTGGTCCGGGGAGCGTCGAGGGGGTTCTGGGAGATCCACAGCTCAACAGTATTGACGGTCCCGCGCTCGTGACGTTCCGCTAGCCCAGGTTTGCTTGCGCGGTGCGAGCCGGTGCAAGAAGCTTTCATGTGAGCGCAAACCCGGTTCATCTCTGATCTCGCGTTGCCCAGATCGGTAGAGGCCCGTCGGGCAGGGAAGGAGGGGGAATGATCGATCCCTGGACACGGACGTTGCGTGCCCTCGCGTACGGCGTAGCCTGGATACTCTTGCTTGCCGGCGCCACCCTCAGTGGGCTGTGGGCACAGCCCAGTTCGACCCAACAGCCACCGTCCGCGCCTCCGGCACAAACGCCGGCCCAGACCGGCCCCTCCACCCCCCCAGGGCAGCCGCCGTCCACGGCGCCGGGGCAGCCGGCCCAGCAACCATCCACTCCACCGGCCCAGCAGCCATCCACTCCGCCAGGGCAGCCGCCGATCCAGCCTCCGGCCCCGCCGCCCGCCCCATCGATCACGCCGCCGAGCCCGTTTGTTCCGCAGCCCGGCACGCCGCCCCCGACGCTGCCGCCGCAAAAGGTGGCTGAGGTCGTCATCCGGGGTAACGACAAGATCCCCGTCGATCAGATCCTGGCGGTCGTGTCGACCATGGTGGCAGATCCCCTCAACGAGGAGAAGCTCCGCAATGACGTCCAGTCCATTTTGAACCTCGGGGTGTTCCAGGACGCCGTGGTCCGGCTGGAAAACGTCCCCGACGGCGTCCGCGTCGTCTTCGTCGTCGTCGAGAACCCCGTCGTCGATAAGATCGAGGTCAAAGGCAACACCGTGGTTGCGACCGACGATATCCTGAAGGCTCTCAGCGTGCAGACCGGGGCCGTCCTCAACACCGTGACGATGCGCAACGGAGTGCGCGCGGTCGAAAAGCTGTACCAAGACAAAGGC
>DASSXJ010000240.1 GCA_035703895.1 bacterium
ATGGATGCAAAGACGACCTCAGTGCCTGGCGCAAGCCACGCAGTGATGGTATCGCATCCGCGCGAGGTCGCCAACGTGATTCTTGCAGCGGCGAAGGGCTGATCAGGACAGAGGTGGGTGAGTTGTGTCCTCGGCCGAGAGTGATCGCTCGCCTCCAGGAGCAGATTCGTACTAGGTCCTTGTGATCACCGGGTACTTTGCCGTCCCGTGGATTCGGCGCTGATCCTCGGCCAGCAGTAGCCGAACGGGAGCGTCCCTGTTCGTCGCGTTCCTGTAGGCTACGGCGAATGCCGCGCAAACGAACACCCAGTTTGAGGAAAGGAGACCACTATGACCGATCAAAGGAAGCCCTACACCCCCCTGACTACTGACAATTCCGCGCTCGTTCTGGTCGACCATCAGCTGGGTCTGATGACCGGCGTGCGCGATTACGAGACCGGAGAACTCAAACATAACGTTGTCGCCTTGGCGAAAGCCGCCAAGGTGCTGCGGATCCCAACAGTCGTCACCACCACGGCCCGCGACAGCATGTGGGGACCGACCTTTCCCGAGCTCGTGGAAGTGGTGGGAGGAGAGCAAATCATCGATCGCTCCTCGGTCAACGCATGGGACGACCCGAAAGTGGCAGCCGCCATCGAGGCGACCGGACGTAAGAAGCTGATCTTTGCCGGCATCTCGCTTGAGGTCTGCGCCGCCTTCCCGGCGATCACCGCGCTCAGCAAGGGCTATGATGCCTACGTTGCTGTCGATGCCTCGGGCACGTTCAGCAAGACCAAGCGTGAAGCGGGTTTGCTCCGCATGCAGCAGGCAGGGGTGATTCTCTCTGACTATGCCACGCTCATGGTCGAAATCCTCAAAGACAACGCCAGCTCGCTGGCCGGTCCTGTTTACGGCTTTCTCGACATGCCGTGGGCGACGCTCGTCGGTCAGATCACGATGGCCTACCGCAAGTGAGCGTAGCGAGCGTGCGCGCAGGGAACACGAGCCGTTCGAGCTGGCACAGCCATAGCAGTTCGTCGAGATCTCCGCAATTGCGAATGTCTTGGCACCGGCAAAGAAGAGGCAGGACTAATGGTGGTGTCAAGGTTTTTGTGTAGTTTCCCACGTGAGAGGGCGCCCCGCAGCATGTTGATTGAAAGCCCAGATCACTGCAAACATGCGGTTCCATCCCTAATTCACCATGCCCGGTGTCTCACGGGTGGGCATTGTCCAATCGAGCAACCGGCGATCCGGCCAAAGGGGCATTCAAACAGCTGCACCTGAGAAGCTGGTAGTTGCGCCTGTGAGGTCTTCTACCTTTGGGACGACGGACCGGATGGCCCGCGTGCGCTGGGCCAGACACCGAGTTCCTGCAGCGTGCGCAAGAAGCTAATGACGTCATCTCGACTGAGCATGCCGAGAATCTGACCGTCCGTCATCACGGGGAGCTGGTTCACACCGTCGCGGTCCATCTCTTCTACAGCCGCCCACAGCCCCGTATCAGGCCGGACCCGTTTCAGGCGCGTCACAGGGGTCATCGCCTGAGCGACTGACGTGGTCGGCCACCCCTCTTTGGGCACTTCTTTGATCTGGTGCAACGTGACGAGGCCGACGGCTTGATGGCCCTGCGTGACAATAAAGGATCTCCGCCCGCCTCCCAGGATATGGCGATCCACGAGTTCTTGAAGGTGGATCGTAGCTGGGATGGTGGCATAGTTCCGGTTCATCACCTCCGCGACCGTGTGCCCGGCGAGCGCACCCTGCAGCATCTGTTGCTGGATCTGAGCCGAGGCCGCGCTTTCGAGGAACCAGCCGATAAAAGCGATCCACAGACCACTGCCGAAATTTCCCGCAAACATCTGCGACACGCCCCAGAGGATAAAGAGAAAGGCGATCGCGCGGCCTGCAGTCGCGGCGATTAACGTCGCCTGACGAAAATTACGGGTAGTCGTCCAGAGGATGGCGCGGAGGACGCGGCCTCCGTCCAAGGGGAAGCCGGGGATGAGATTAAACACCGCCAGCGCTCCGTTGATATAGGCGAGATACTTGGTGAGGGCAAACAGCGGTCCGATCCCAGTGAAGAGGTGCTGTAGGACGCTGAAGACCACAGCAAGCGCAAGGCTTACCGCGGGTCCCGCGAAGGAGATCCAAAACTCTGCGCCTCCGCTGGGGGCTTCACCACCGATCTGCGAAACGCCGCCAAAGAGGAAGATCACGATACTGCGGACCGGGACGCGGTAGTGAAGCGCCACGACCGAGTGTCCCAGCTCGTGCAGCAGCACGCTCACAAAGAGCATGATCGCCGAGACGGCGCCCAGGATCCAGTACAGAGACGCGGGCCATCCTGGAAAGGCAGCCGGGTAGTAGCCGACGGCCAGCGACCATGTCATCAAGACGAAGATCAAGAACCAAGAGTAATCGAGTCCGATAGAGATACCAAAGATCCGTCCTAAAGGGATCTGATGCCTGGACATCTTCTCCCCCCTGTAACTCTGGTTCGCGGGCGGCACACGCGAGAGCCCAACGCATGGGTCCCTTTCGGATTGCAGTGACCGATCGCCTGCCACCGCGGTCATCAAACCGCCCGGGCGTCTGGAAATCTGCGCGATTGCCGCTTTGGCATGTACGCTCCGCGATTTCGCTTGAGGTCCCGAGCACTGTTCTGTAGAATGCTCGCAGGACGCCACGCACGGGGTGAACACGATGGCCGAGGAAAAGCCCGAAGCACCCAAGGACTCGACGCCACAAGCGCCCGCAGGCGAGATGAGCCGCGAGGAGAAGATCGCGGCGGCGAAGGCCAAAGCGGAGGCCCTCAAGGCGCAGCGGGCTGCCGCAGGAACACCAGCACCCGCGGCGGCCGCAGTGATCCCTGGAGCCCCGGCGGCTGCCACCCGCCCTGCGCCCGCGCAAGCCTCGGCGCAGCGCTCGTGGGCGACGGCGGACAACCCCGGCGGCCAGGCGGTGGTGGCCCCACAAAACCCCAAGATCCAGGCGTTCGGAACGATTACCCAGAGTGTTGAGCTCCGGTGCGAGCCGAGCGAGGACCAGAATGTTCGCAAGCTTCTCGGCGGCCTCGGAGCCTACCGGAATCCGCTGCGCGGCGTCTGGCAGCTCGATTACCGGTATTATGCGGAAGCCCTCAAGCGGCTCCTGGCCGCCGGCTATCAGGTCGATGGCAAAGACTACCTCGGCCGGCCCCTGGAGAAGTGGACGCCTGAGGGCCGCGGCTGGACTCTCCTCACGCCCGGCTAGGCCATCGCGGCGGCGCGGCGCCACAAGGCCGGCACCCCTCCGGCTGACCTCCCCTTGGAATGGGCATACATATGTATTACGACCTCCAAAAGGCACCAGTCTCGGCGATCGTCCATTTCCAAGTTCGAGGTGTCGCAGTGCCCGTCCGGGTGATGTTAGTCGATGACCACGAGATCATCAGCGCAGGATTGCATGTCCTCCTGCAAGCAGAGCATGACATTGCCGTCGTCGGCAAGGCCAGCGGCGTCAAAGAAGCGGTGCGAAAGGCCGCTGAACTGAGGCCCGATGTGATTTTGATGGACGTCACGCTGGCCGATGGGAGCGGGATCGACGCCACCAAACAGATCAAGGAGAGCTCTCCCGACACGCAGGTGCTCATCCTCACAGTGTACGACGATCAGGAAACCGTGCTCAAAGCCGTGCAGGCCGGTGCGATCGGATACGTCCTCAAGGACATTCCTCCCGAAGACCTCGTCAGGGCCATCCGCTCTGTCCACTCAGACCGCACGATGATCAATCCGGTCATCGCGCGCAAGCTCGTCGAGCGACTCGCTGTCACGGAGCGCGACACGTCGCTGTTTAACTTCCACCGAGGCCCCAGACTCACAGAGCGGGAGCTTGAGGTGCTGAAGGGAGTGGCGGCCGGGCTCAGCGACAAGGAGATTGCGCAGAAACTCGTCCTTTCCATGCCCACGGTCAAGAGCCATCTCCGCTCGGTCTACCAGAAGCTTCGCATCCACAATCGCGCCCAGGCCGCGACATACGCGGTGAAGAACGGACTCAGCACCTAATCCTCGCTTTGTTGTTTCGTCAGAGTGCTTTAAGCTAACAGGCTCTTTTGAGTTCTTCGAGCCAAAACCATTCACTGTTGGCAGGCGTACCCGCCCTTCGCAACGTGCGCGAAGGACGGGGCACCCATAATTGCGGGAGCTTCGGCAATTCAAAGGCTGGGCCACCTGCCGGAAGAAGAAAAATTTCTTGGACGATTTGTCGAATTCCGGTCCGGCCATTCGACTATCTCGTGAAGGCAGGGGAATCGGTCCGCCCGAGGACCATTACAGGAAGATGGAGAAGTCATGACGCGATATTTGGTTGCGATTCACCACCCCGACGACTATGACCCGTCCCGCGAGGACGAAGCGATGGACCGCGATATCGACGCGCTCAACGATGAGATGGTGGCTGCCGGTGTCAGGATTTTCGTTGGCGGCCTCTCCCCCGCCAGCAGCGCGAGGTCTCTGCGGGCGCAGCCCGATGGAAAGGTGCTCGTCACCGATGGACCGTACCTGGAAACCAAGGAGCACATAGGTGGTTTTTGGGTTCTGGAAGCCGCTGACATGGACGAGGCGCTGGCGTGGGGACATAAGGCCGCCCTCGCCTGCAGGGCGCCGGTCGAAGTGCGCCCGTTTTTCTGACGGAGGACCCGACGAAGGCAAGTGAGCGGCGACGGCGACAGAAGACTGCACGCTGAAGACGGCCTGACAGATGTGTTCGTTGATATCAATAAGTAACAGGACTTACGCACGAGCGTGAAAATGGCCTTTGAGGACTCTTTAGTGCGTTGGGATCCGCCGCAGCAACGTGGCGTTCGCCGCCACGATGATGGTGGAGAGGCTCATGAGCAACGCCCCCGCGGCAGGCGAGAGCACCACGCCCCAGGCCGATCCCACGCCGGCGGCCAGCGGGATCGCGATGGCATTGTACCCGGTCGCCCAGAAAATGTTCTGTGCCATCTTGCGATACGTGGCTCGACTCAACCGCAGCGCGAAGACCACGTCGAGCGGATCGTTCTTCACGAGGACGAGGTCGGCGGACTCGATGGCGACGTTGGTCCCTGCTCCGATCGCCACACCGAGATCCGCTTCGAGAAGTGCGGGTGCGTCGTTGATGCCATCTCCCACAAATCCCGCCGGTCCGGTCGCCTTCAGCTGATGCACAATGTTCGCCTTATCCCAGGGAAGCACGCGTGCGTGGTAGTGTTCGATTCCTAGATATTGCGCGACGGTTCGGGCGACGGCCTCCGCATCCCCGGTGATCATCACGGGATCCACCCCCATGGCCCGCAGGCGCTGGATCGCCTCGCGCGCGCTCTGCCGTATCGTATCGGCCAAAGCGAATAGGGCCACGACTCCGCGATCGTCCATCAGGGCGATTGTGCTTTCGCCGCGCGTTTCGGCCTCCGACAGAGCCTCTATGAGGCGCGGAGGCCACGCCAGTCCCAACTCGGCGGCCCACTCAGGCCGCCCCACGCGGTACCGTTGGTCCAAAATCATGCCCTCCACGCCCTTGCCGGGCACGGCCTGGAAATCGGCGACCGGCGCGACTGTCATGTGCCGCCGCTGGGCTTCGTCCACGACCGCCCGGGCGAGGGGGTGTTCCGACATCGCTTCCAAGGATGCCGCGACCCCGACCGCTGTCTCCTCTGACCGATCCGCGGTATACACCGCGCGCACTCCGAATCGTCCTTCCGTAAGCGTGCCGGTCTTGTCAAAGGCCACCACGCGGAGATCCTTCGCACGTTCGAACGCCTCTCGATTTCGAACGAGAATCCCGTGGCGGGCCGATAGCCCGGTCGCGATGACAATCACCAGGGGAATGGCGAGGCCGAGTGCGTGGGGACAGGCAATCACTAAGACCGTGACCGCTCGCGTGATTGCAGCGGTCAGATCGTGGGCGAGAGTCATCCAGACGATGAACGCCAGTGTGCCGACTCCAATCGCTGCCAGCGTCAGCCAGGAGGCCGCACGATCGGCCAGCCCTTGGAACCGGCTGCGGGAGGTCTGGGCCTCCTCGACCAACCTGGTGATCTGACTGAGCGTCGTCCCCTCTCCGGTCCGCGTCACCCGGACGGTGAGGGACCCCTCTCCATTGACCGCCCCGGCGACGACCTCATCGCCCGGCCCTTTGGGAACCGGCCGGGACTCTCCGGTGAGAAAGGCTTCGTTGACGCTGGATGCGCCCGTTTCCACCCCGCCATCGGCCGGGATCTGTTCACCGGGCCGGATGACGATACGGTCGCCCTCGCGGAGATCGGCCACGGGGATATCCTCGGTTTCCGTTCCCGACCAACGATGGGCGACGGGGGGTATCAGGGCTGCCAGATGCTCGAGGGCTTTGCCGGCTCCCTGGATCGACAGCTCTTCCATCCAGTGGCCGAGGAGCATCACGTCGATCAGGGTGGCGAGTTCCAAGTAGAATGGCATGCCTTTCAGGCCGAGCGAGACGGCAAGGCTGTACGCAAACGCGACGGTGATCGCGAGCGCGATCAACGTCATCATGCCGGGGGATCTCGCGATCAACTCATTCCGCGCCCCCTGCACAAAGACCCAGCCGCCGTAGAAATAGATCACGACTGCGAGTACGGGGGTCAGCCACTCAGAGCCGGGAAAGTGGATTGCGTGATACCCGAGCCACCGCTGCACCGGTTCGGAGTCGTAGAGGATCGGAAGCGTCAGGACGAGGCTGAGCGCGAGCCGGTCCCGAAACATGGCCGGACTGTGCCCAGCGTGTTGATCGTGTCCCGCGTGCATTCCACGCGCCATGTGGGCGGCGTGGCTTGGGTGTGCGTGCTGGTGCATGTGGGTGTGAGTTAGGCCGCCTTGAGGTCAGACGTACAATACGGGCACCGAACCGCGTTCAGGGGGACGGTGGAGAGGCAAAACGGATACGGCTTCGTGGTCGGCGTGACGTCGGGCTGGCGCCGCATGCGATTGACCTGTTTGACCACCAGGAAGAGGACCGCGGCGACGAGCACAAAGTCAACGACGGTGTTCAAGAACATGCCGTAGTTGATCGTTGGAGCGCCCGCGGCTTTGGCGGCGGCCACGGACGGGTACGGGCCCCCCTTCAACGCGATGAAGAGGCTCGCGAAATCGAGCCCCCCCAGCATCAGGCCGATCGGCGGCATCAGGATGTCGTTGACAACGGACGTGATGATCCTCCCGAACGCGGCGCCGAGCACGATGCCGATCGCTAAGTCGAGCATGCTCCCCCGCATCGCGAACTCTTTGAACTCTCGAATCATCCGTCCTCCCCCTCTCGATGTGACGAATGGGCGTCGGGCGCCCGGTTACGACTGCCGGTCGGGCAAAAGGGCGGACTTCACGGTGGCCTGCGGATCCCGTGGCGACCACTTCTGGGCGTCGACCATGGTGACGAAGTCGAGGACGGCGCGGTTGAAGAAGTCCGGTTCCTCGAGGTTGAGCGTGTGGCCGGTCTTCGGGAAGATGAGCAAGCCGGCCGTCTCGATGTGCCGCTTGAGGAACATCGCGGGCGCGAGGCACGGATCGTCTTCATCGCCGGTCATGATCAAGGTCGGCACCCTGAGGCGCGTGAGGGAATCCCGGAGGTCGTAGACCGACGGACGCCGTCCCTGCACCCCCTGCATCGTGCGCGCACTTCCCAGACTCGAGTGATCGGCGAGGGCGTCGACGAACTCCTGCCACCCGCGGGGATCCTTGTTCATGAACTGGACGCGGGTCGGGCCGCGACCATACACGGCTCCAACGGCGGCCATCCCGTCCTGCTCGATCCGGCGTCCAAGCTCCTCCGCGTCCCGCCGGAACTGCGGCTGGTCGTCGGATCCGTACCCGCACCCGGCGACCACGAGCGAGCGTGCCAGGGCCGGGTACCGCAGGCCAAAGTGCAGAACCGCGTACCCGCCCATCGACAGGCCGCACACATGCGCGGGGGAAAGCGCGAGGTGCCGGACGAGCCCGTGGAGATCTTCCACCGCGATCTCCTGCGAGTACGCTTCCCGGGACTCCGGAACCTCCGACGGCGGGTACCCGCGCGCATTGTACGTCATCACCTGGTACCGACGGGCGAAGAACTTCACTTGAGGATCCCAGCTGCGGCGGTCTCCGGCGAACTCGTGGACGAAGACCAGCGGGACTCCGCTGCCGTGCACCTCGTAATGGAGCCGTACGCCGTTGATCCGAGCCTCGGGCATTTCCCAACCTCCGGGACTGATTGAGGGGGATTTAGCGTCGATCAGCCGCCCTCCCTGCCCGGCGTGGCACACGCGCCGCCATCACGCGAGGAAGGAGTACGAGACGGCCGACTCCAAGATCTCGCGAGACTGAGACGAGATCGGGGGAGCTCGCCATGGACCTGGGACTTCGAGGCAGGGTGGCGCTCATCACGGGCGGCAGCAAGGGGATTGGCCGCGCGGTCGCGACGGGACTCGCTCGCGAAGGGGCCAAGGTCGCCATCTGCGCCCGGCGCCAGGAGCTCCTGGATCGCGCTGCCGAGGAGATCGCCGCAGCCACGAGCGCAGAGGTGTTGGCGGTTTCGGGCGACATGTCGAAGCCCGGGGACGCCGACCGCGTCGTCGCCGCGGTCGCGGCCCGATTCGGTCGGATCGACATCCTCGTCAATAACGCCGGCGCGGCGCCGGGCGGCCTCTTGCTCAACTTGAGCGAGGAGGACTGGGCGCTCGCCATGCAGTTGAAGTTCCTCGGGTACATACGATGCTGCAAAGCCGTCGTTCCGCAGATGCTCAAGCAGGGCGGCGGGCGGATCGTGAACATCATCGGGAACGACGGGGTCAAACCCGCCTATTGGGAGCTGACCGCCAGCGCCGCCAATGCCGCCGGCCTGGCCGCCATGCAGGCCCTCGCCGAACAGTACGGGAAGCACCACATCCGCATCAATGCGATCAACCCGGGTCCGGTGAGCACCGAGCGTTGGGACGGCCTGGTTCGCGCCTACGCACGCGACAAGGATCTCCCGCTTGACGAAGCCGCCCGCCGGGGAGTGGGGAGCATCCCCCTCGGCCGGATCTGCACGCCGGAGGAAGTCGCCGACGTCGCGGTCTTCGTCGCGAGCGATCGCGCCAGCTTCATGAACGGCGCGTCGATTACGCTCGACGGGGGGCAGCGCAAGGCCCTCATGGACCTCTAACTCCCTCGCCGCGTCCACGCCAGGCGAAGAGGGGGCATATCTTCCACTAAAGCAGTAAATCCTGTAAAGCAGTAAATCCTGCGAGGAGGTCCTGAATTCACTCCATGAGAGGACATCCGAGCGCCGGCGTAGTGGTCATCGTCTCACTCGTTTTGGCCCGAACCTTCTCCGCCGCCGCGGACGATGCGTCTGGCATCGTCCGGGTGGCCCCGGCATCGCCGGTGCAGGGTGACACGTTGATGGTCACCGTGACGGCGCCGGAGGCTGCGACCGTGACGGTTCGGTACGACGGCGCCCTTGTGGCCTCGTACGCGCGCTCAGATGGGACGCGACGCGCCCTGGTCGGCACCGATCCCACGGTCTCCGCGGGTTCCCATACGATCGCCGTGACTGTCACCGCGGGGGGGACCCAGCCGCTTCGGACATCGCGCACCGTGAGGCTCGCGCCGGGACGCTTCGAGGTCCGAACCCTCACCCTTCCCCCGCAGACGTTCGGGCTGATCACCCCACAGAACGCGGCTACCGAGTGGCGGGCGCTCGGTCCGGTGTTGGGCCGCAGGACGCGTGAGGCGATGTGGACCGGGGTGTTCATGGCGCCGTCCGATGGGCTCATGGACTCGCCCTATGGTTACCAGAGCGTGTACAACGGGCATCGCATGTGGTGGCACCAGGGGGTCGACTTCGCCGCCTCGGCGGGTGCTCCCGTCGTGGCCGCCAATGCAGGCGTCATCGCGCTCGCGCAGGCGCTCCCGCTTGGCGGAAACACGGTGGTGATCGATCACGGGCAGGGCGTCCTCACCGAGTATCTGCACTTGTCGGCGTTCGCGGTCCCGGTGGGGGCCCGCGTGGAGCGTGGGGCATTGATCGCCCGGATCGGGGCGACGGGCCTGGTCACCGGGCCCAGTCTGCATTGGGGGCTGTACGTCAACGGGACGTGGGTGAACCCCTTATTCTGGACGGAGCCGCACGCCGGGCTTACGCAATAACGACGTCCAGCAGCCTCGGTCCGTCGTGGCGTTCCGCGAGGGCATCCCGGAGCTCGTCGGGTCGTGAGATGAGCCGGGCCGGAACACCGAACCCCTGAGCCACGGCCGGGATGTCCACGACCGGCGCGTCGAGGTCCATGCCGATCAGCCGCTCCGGCGGGACGGGCTGCCCTTTGTATTGGGCCATGCCGTCCTTCAGCACCTGGTACGCGCGGTTGTCCATGACGAGGATCGTCGCGGGAATCCGGTATTTGGCCGCGGTCCAGAGCGCCTGGACCGTATACATCAGCGAGCCATCCCCGATCGTACAGATCACCTTCCGATCGGGCCAGGCCATCTGGGCTCCGAGACTGGCGGGGAGGCCGAGCCCCAGCGATCCTGCGGCGAGCCCGAGGTAGGCCCGCTCGGTTCGAAACGGGATGTACCGATCGATGATCCGGGCCGCGGTGATGGCCTCATCGACGACGGTCGTCGTCTCGTCCATCATCTCCCCGAGGGTCCGGTAGACGAATTCCTGGGTCATTCGCGCCCCCGGGGCGGGAGGCGCTGCCGGGACTCGCCAGCCTTCTTCCCGCCGGCTCCGTTCCCGGCGGACCTCGGCCGTCC
Organism: bacterium; assembly: GCA_035703895.1. Taxonomy (NCBI): domain Bacteria; species bacterium. The sequence goes on from DASSXJ010000240.1 coordinate 10,728, forward strand.
GAGCCGCGACCTCTTGTGCCCGCGTCCCGCTGATCCGCCCGCGCACCAGAGAGGCGACCTCGGGCAGGATCGCCGCGGGGTCTCCCACCACGCCGAGGGTCACGGGAATGTTCTTGCCGATCTCCCAGGGATCCGTATCGATGTGGTAGACCCTGGTCTGTTCCGGGAGCCGGACCTCCGGCGTGTACAGGAGCGATGCAAACTTCCTCGCCCCCGCGATCAGCACGACATCGGCCGGCCCGAGTTCCTGACGGAGTTGCGCCAGGGACAAGCCGATCATCCCGAGGTACTGGGGATGATCGGTCGGAAACACCGACCGGACCGGAAGCCGTTCTCCATAGACTCGCGCCCCGGTGGCTTCGGCGATCCGGACCAGGGCGGTCCGGGCGTCGGGCGTCGCCGCGCCCGCGCCCACAATGAGCACAGGCGCGCGGGCCTCTGCGAGCGCCCCGGCGATCCGCTCCAAGACGGCCGGCGCCGGCCGCATCTCGCCCGCGATCTCGATCCATGGGGCGGGGCTCCCCGCCTCTTCGTCGAGGCAGTCCATGGGGAGCGACAAGAACACCGGTCCTTGGGGCGGGGTGGCGGCGGTCTTGAACGCCCTCGCCAGCGCGAGCGGGATGTCCGCTCCGGTCCGGGCTTCATACGACCACTTCGTGTACTGGGAGGCGAGGTGCGCGAGGTCGCTCCACAATGAGGGTTCCTGCAGGATCATGCGCCGATCCACCTGCCCGGCGGTGATCACCATCGGGGTCTTGGCGCGGTGCGCATTGAAGATGTTTCCAAGCCCGTTCGCAAGACCTGGAGTGATGTGGAGGTTGACGACCGCCGGGTCCCCGGTGGCCTGCGCGTACCCGTAGGCCATCCCGACGGGGATCGCATCCTGGAGCCCGAGCACGTACGTGATCTCGGGGTAATCGGCGAACATTTCCATGAAGTTGAGCTCGGTCGTCCCGGGGTTGCCAAAGACATAGCGGGTGCCCCGATCCCGAAGCATGTCGAAGAGGACGGTTTTCGCCTGCACCGGTCCCGCTTACCCTCGCAACTTGTTAAACAGGTCCTCGAGTCCCTGCCGCGTGAACCCGGGGCTCTGGCAATAGGTGATCAGCTGCCGTTCCACCTGTTCCACCTTCGCCACGCCTTCTGCGATCCGTCCGGCGATCTCCCGGGGAACCGAGAGCACGCCGTGTTGGTCGCCGTGGATGATGTCGCCGGGGCGCACCGTGAGGCCGCCCACCTGGACGGGGACGCCGATCTCGACCAGATGCACGTACGCGTGGGAGACCGAGACGCTGCCGGCGAAGAAATGGAACCCGAGCGCCCGAACCTCATCCAGGTCGCGCACCGAGCCGTTGGTGACCGTGCCGGTGCAGCCGAGCGCGCGGTGGATGTTGCTCTGGACGTCGCCCCAAAACGCTCCGACGCCCGGGGGGTCGTCTAGGTCCTGGATGACGATCACGCGCGGGGATGGGATCTTCTCCAACTCGCGCCACATCGCCGGGCGCAGGGCCCCCGCCGCGGCCGGCGGGGTCGTGCTCGCGCGGATCGTGGCCGTGTATGCGTATCCGACCATCGTGCCGAATTCGGGGAAGATGCACCGGATCTGGCTCGACATGAATCCCGCGGTGCGCGGTTGGAGGTTGAACGTCTCGACGGCGTTGGCGACGGTCGGGCTGCTGTACAGGCGGAGTTCCTCGAGACGATCTGGGGAGAGCGGATCGGACATGAGCGCCTCCAGGGCACGAAGCGTTGGCCGCATCGGGTGCAGGCGAGAGATTCTCGCGGAGCATTCGCGTCCCCTGCCCACCTGATGCCGCAGTGGCAGCGCAACATCTACGCGATCTGGTCCGCGCAGTTTCTCGCGATGGTTGGGCTCACCTTGATCGTCCCGTTCCTGCCCTTCTACCTGCGCGTGCTGGGCGTCACCCGCCTCGAAGAGGTGGAGCGGTGGAGCGGGTTCCTGTTTGCCGCCCCGTTCCTGGTCCAGATGCTCACGGCGCCGCTCTGGGGGGTGCTCGGCGATCGCCACGGGCGAAAGATCATGGTGCTGCGCGCCATGGCCGGGATCGGCACGACCAACGTGCTCTCCGCCTTCGTCAGCCACGTCGGGCAGTTGATGGTGATCCGCGCCGTCCAGGGCGGCGTGAGCGGATTCGTGGCGGCCGGCAACGCACTGGTCACCGCGTCGATCCCGCCCCATCGGATGGGCGCGGCCCTGGGGATGCTGCAGACGTCGCTCACGGCGGGAGGCATCATCGGCCCCCTGTTCGGCGGAGCCCTCGCCGATCTCGTCGGCTACCGGAACGTGTTTCTCATCACCGGGGCGACGTGCTTCGCCGCGGCGGCCGTCGTCTTCTTCGGCGCACAGGAGCAGATGACGCCCGCCCGCGCACGAACGGCCGGCCCGGGCGTGTGGGCGAATGTCGCTTACTTTTTCCAGTCCCCGGCCCTGCGGACGACCGGGATGCTGCTGTGCACGAGCCAGGTCGCGATCATGAGCGTCGAGCCGATCTTTTCCGTGTACGTGACGACGCTGCGCGTCCCGCCGGAGCGGGTGGCGACCGTCGCCGGCGTGCTCTTCTCGGTGACCGGATTCGCCGCGATGCTCGGCGCGCCGCTGTGGGGGCGCACCGCCGATCGGTCGGGCGAGCAGCGGGTCCTGGTCCTCACGCTGAGCGGCGCCGCGGTCGCGTACGCCGCCCAGTTCTGGGCGGGCACGCCGTGGGAGGTGTTCGTGTTTCGCGCCGCGCTCGGATTTTTCACGGGCGGCATGCTCCCTCCGCTCTACGCGGTCGTGGCGCGCGCGTCGCCCCCGGAGCGGCTCGGAGGGATCATGGGGCTGACCAGCAGCGCGATCATGCTCGGCAGCGTGATCGGTCCGCTCCTCGGCGGCGGGCTCGCCGCCGCCGTCGGGATCCGCTGGGTGTTTCTGCTCGCCGCGTCGGTGCTGGCGATCTCAACGGCGGGGGTGCGGAGGCTGGTGCTGCAGAGCGACGCGCCGGAGCACTGATCCGGCGCTACGTGCGCACCCGGCGGCCCTCGGTCCTAGCACTCTCCACCACCGCGCCGAGCGTGCCGCGCGGACGGTTGAGGTGGGACTGGGTCTCCCGGGTGGTGCGTAGGGGCCCCGCCACCGTGTAGTGGTGCGCCCCCGCGACCAGCAACTCTTCTGCCGGCAGCCGGGTGATGACCTCGCACCCATCCTTGGTCACGACGAGCTGCTCTTCGATCCGGGCCGCGGACCAGCCATCCGCGGCCGGCCAGAACGTCTCGAGCGCGAAGACCATGCCTTCTTGGATTACCTCCGGATGGTCGAGGGAGACCAGGCGGCTGAAGATCGGCTTCTCCCAAATCGAGAGCCCGACCCCGTGCCCGAACTGGAGGGCAAACGCCGCCTCCTCGTTGGGGAAGCCGAACTCTTCGGCCTTCGGCCAGACCCTGACCACGTCCCCCGTGGTGACTCCCGGTTTGATCAGGCCGATCGCCTCGTCGAGGTACGCGCGGCAGCGCGCGTAGGCGTCGACCATCGCGGGCGACGCGCTGCCGATCGCGAAGGTGCGATAGTAGCACGTGCGATAGCCGTTGTACGCGTGCAGGATGTCGAAGTACGCGGGGTCGCCCGGGCGCAGGGCGCGGTCCGTGTAGACGTGGGGGTGGGGGCTGCACCGCTCGCCGGAGATGGCGTTGACCCCTTCGACATGCTCCGAACCGAGATCGTAGAGCACTTTGGCCACGAGGCCGACGCACTCATTCTCGCGCATCCCGGGCTTCATCGTCCGGTAGAGTTTGTCGTAGGCGGCGTCGACCATCATGCAGGCGGTGTTGAGGAGCGTGATCTCGTCCGGCGTCTTGATGAGGCGGGCCCGCTGCATGACCTGCTGCCCGTCGACGACGGTGATCCCCTCCGCCTGGAGGGCGAACAGGACCGGGAGCTCGATGACGTCCACCCCCACGGGCTCTCGGTGGAGCCCATGCGCTTCCAACTCCCGGCGGATCTTTCTCGCAACGTCTTCCGCCCGCCCCGATTCGGGAGACATCGCGCCTCGCAGCGTGGAGATCCCGGCGGGAGACCGGCCGTCGAGCCACGGGCAGTAGAGTTGATGGTGCCGCGCGGCCGAGCCGAAGTCCCATATCGTCGGCTCCGCCTTCCGGGGGAGCAGGGAAAACCGCACCAGCTTGTCCATCGCCCAGGTCCCGATGTGCGTGGCGGTGATGTAGCGGATGTTGTTCATGTCGAAGCAGAGGAGCGCACCGAGTTCCGAGCGTTCGAGCTCCTGCTTGGCCCGCGCCAGGCGCGCCTTGCGGAGCCGGTCGAAATCGACCCGCTCCTCCCAGTCGACCCCCATGAGCCCGTAGGTCTTCAGTCCCATCGCGAGCCCTCCTCAGGCGCGACCGCAGAGGCGCATCGCGACAGTCGCGACCGCCTCAGCGGTCGGCACGGTTTGGTCTTCCAGGACCGGGGAGAACGGCACCGGGACGTTCATCGCGCCCATACGCGCGACGGGGGCGTCGAGCGAGTCGAAGGCGCCCGCGGCGATCACGGAGGCGATTTCCGCGGTGACCCCATACTGCTGATAGCCCTCGTCCACCACGATCACGCGGCCGGTCTTCTGCGCCGACGCAATCAGCGTCTCGGCGTCCAAGGGCAGCAGCGTCCGCGGGTCGACGACTTCCGCGCTGATCCCGGTGCCGTCCAGGCGGCCGGCCGCCTCGAGGGCCACCTGCACCATGCTGCTGGTCGCGACGATCGTCACATCGGTACCCGCCCGCTTGACGTCGGCGACCCCGAGCGGGATGGTGTACTCTCCGTCCGGGACCAGGCCCTTGACCTGGTACATCATCTTGTCCTCGAAGAAGACCACCGGGTTGTCGTCGCGGATCGCCGACTTGAGCAGCCCCTTGGCATCCGCGGGAGTCGCGGGGAGGACGACTTTGAGTCCCGGGACGTGGGCGACCCACGCGTACAGGCTCTGACTGTGCTGGGCCGCCGACCGCCGGGTCGCCCCCATCGTGGTCCGGATCACCAGCGGGACTCGAAGCTTGCCTCCGGACATGTAGTGGACCTTGGCGGCTTGGTTCACGATCTGGTCCATCGCGAGGGTAATGAAGTCCCCGAACATGATGTCCACGACCGGGCGCATCCCGGTCATCGCGGCCCCGACGCCGATCCCCGTAATGCCGGCTTCGGAGATGGGCGAGTCGATCACCCGCTCGCGTCCGAACTCATCGACGAGCCCGGAGAGGACCTTGAACACGGTGCCGGCCTCGGCCACGTCCTCTCCGATGATGAAGACCCGCGGCTCCCGGCGCATCTCCTCCGCGAGCGCCTCCTTGATCGCCTGTCCGAATGTCAATTCACGCCCCGCCGCGCGCGGGGCGCCCGCGGGCGCCTGACTAAGCATAGACATGGTGGGTGACCTCGCCGGGATCGGGGTAGGGGGCGGCCAGCGCAAACTCGAGGCCGGCGGCGATCTCAGCGCGCACGTCCCGCTCGATCCGTTCCAGCGCCGCGGCGTCCGCCATCCGCTGCTGAATCAGTCCTAGGCCCAGCAGACGGATGGGATCGCGCTCGCGGGCCCACTGCTCCTCCTCGTTATGTGAGCGGTAGTACGATCGGTTGATGTCGCCGACGTGGTGGCCGCGGAACCGGTACGTGTGGCACAGCAGGAAGCCCGGGCCGCCGCCCTGCCGGGCCCGCGCGACGTGCCGGAGCGCTGCGGCGTAGACCTCGCGGACGTCCTGACCATCGACCTCGTCCGTGGGGATCCCCAGCGCGGCCGGGCGCGCCTGGGGATCCCCCGCCGACGCTTCCCCCGCGGGGGTGTACTCCCCGTACCGGTTGTGCTCACACACGTAAATCACCGGGAGCTTCCACAGGGCCGCCATGTTCATCGCCTCGTACAAGAGCCCCTGCCCGAGCGCGCCATCCCCGAAAAAGCACACCGCGACTTGATCGGTCCCGCGCAGTTTTGCCGAGAGGGCGGCACCGGCGGCGATGCCCGTGCTCCCCCCGACGATCGCGTTGGCCCCGAGGTTGCCGGTCTCGGGGTCGGCGATGTGCATCGATCCGCCCTTGCCGTGACAGTACCCGGGTTCCTTCCCCAAGAGCTCGGCAAACATCCGGTCCACCGCCGCGCCTTTCGCCAGACAATGGCCGTGCCCGCGGTGCGTGCTGGTGATGTAGTCGTCGCGGCGGAGGGCCTGACAGGTCCCTACAGCCACGGCTTCCTCCCCGATGTAGAGGTGGGCCAGTCCGGGCATCTTCCCGCTCGTATACAGCTCGTTGACCTGTTCTTCGAAGGCCCGGATCCGCACCATCTGCCCGTACATCTGGAGCCATTGATCCGGCATCGCGATCACGGGGTCGGTCGTCATGGTCCACTCCTCCTGAGCCGCCACTCTCGGGGGCCGTGTGCCTCTCTCTACCCGCGACCCGGGGCGGACACCACGGCCCGCGCATGCCCGATCGCCGCGACGAACCGATTCACCCCGCGCAGCAGGGACGTCTGAATCACGCGGGCCTCGTGGGATCCTGCGGGGAAGCGCGCCAGGTCGGCCGTGGGCGCGAGGTCCGGCAGCGGCGGGATGGGGACCGCAGGGTCGTGCCTGAACCGGACGTCCCGTGTGAAGTTGAGCGGCACGAGGATCCGGGCCAACCGGCGTATCGCCGCGCAGGCGCGCAGGGCGTCGTGATCCGACACCGGCCGGCCGGTCAGCTCCTCGGCCTGCCGGTAGAACGCATCGAGGTCGCCTCCGAGCTGCTCCAGCGCGGACCGTGCCTTTGCGAAGTCGTACGCGTCACCCGCCTGCGTCTGGTAGCGGTGGAGGGTCCGGCCGAACTCCTCCGCCAGGAGGCGGAAATCGAATGGGTGCACGGCGGCGTTGAGGACCCGCAGGAGCGACAAGACGTATACGCGCAGGTCCTTCATCAAGATCGCTTCATCGAGCAGTTCCATCGTATCGTCTTCGGTGTGCCACTGGATGTTCCCACCGCAGCCGCCGACGGCGTAGTACCCCTTCTCCTTGCGGAGCGAATCCGGCATGGTGGACAGGAGCATGTAGAAGCTGGTGATCCCGATGTTGTTGAAGGAGTAGTCGCCGGCCTGGTGCGGTCGTTCGCCCGACGAGTCCTGCCCCACCGCGTCGCGGACCGCCGCCTTGCACAGCGGATCCGCCTCGCTCATCCACGATACGCCCGTGTACTCGGTCGCCCAGCGGCACCCGGGCGAATCGATGTTCACCTGCGCGACGCAGCGCTGATCGAGCTCCTGGGCGAACGTGTCGGCGTACCAGGTGGATCCGGCGTACCGCCCGGTCGAGTGGCCCGGCCACCACGCCACCCGCAGGGTCCGCTTCACGTGCTGGCGGTGCTGCCAGAAGACCCGCGCGAGCTCCATCAAGGCGGCATCGCCGGTGGCGTTGTCCCCGATCCCCTGGTGCCACGAATCGATGTGGCCGTGCACCAGGACGAATCGCTCGCGATCTTCCGTGCCCGGGATCTCGGCGACGAGCACGGGGCAGCGCTTCCACCCTTCGTCGAGCTTCGTCTTGACCGCGACCTCGACGGCGCCGGCCTCAACCTCGGCCCGGAGGGCCAGCCCGTCCGGGTGGTTGATCGAGACGACGGGAAGGGTGGGCTTCCGTCCGATCGAGTCGAGGTCGGGCGCCCCCCAGATCGTCGTGCAGATCCCCTCGTGGATCGCCTCCCCGGGGTTCATGAAGATGAGCGCCTTGGCCCCCAGGGCCGTAAGGTCCGCGACCTTTTTGGGCACGGGGAGGCCCTCGGTGATGACGATCTTGCCCTCGATCTCCTTCCGGCCGGCGCGGACATGGGAATCGAACAGCGACTCGGTATCGGCGGCGTAGCCGGTCGGGACATAGACGACCCGCCCGCGCACGGTCTTCCGTCCCGTGGAGGCGGAGAATGCCGGGGTCTTGGCCCGGATGGTGCGGGGCGTGGGCGAGCGGACCTCGAGCGATGCCGACTTCGGGATGCTGAGATACAATTCGGGTTCGTGCAGCACATGGGGGACGCCCCAGGCCCGCAGCCGCCCGGCGATGTACCGCGCCGCCGCCCATTCGTCCCGGCTGCCCGATTCGCGCACGAGGCCGCTGAAACGCTCGAGCAGCGCCCGCGCATCGTCGAGCGACAGCACGTCGAGCAATTGCGCCTCTGTGTGACGATCACCCGCGGTTTCGATGGGCATCGATGGCCTCCTCAGTGTGTCGGCTCATACAGGTGACACGCCGCCTGGTGCTTGGGTCCGACGAAGACCGGCGGCGGCGTGGTGGTGTGGCACACAGGCATCACGTGTGGACAGCGGTCCTTGAACGGGCACCCGTGGGCGGGCCCGATCGGCGTGGGGACCTGTTCGGGCGCCTGGATCTCCGGCGAGGGATACGTGGGATCGGGGACGGGGGCGGCCGCGACCAGGAGCTGCGTGTACGGGTGCTTCGGGTGCGCGAGGACCGCGTCGGTGGGGCCGATCTCCGCGACCGTGCCGAGGTACATGATCATCGTGGTGTCGCAGACATACCGGACCAGCGAGAGGTCGTGGGAGATGTAGACGGTGGTGAGCTGCCGGGAGAGGGCAATCGCCTTCATGAGGTTGAGGACCCCCGCCCGGACCGAGACATCGAGCATGGACACAGGTTCGTCCGCCACGAGAAAGATCGGATCGACCATCAGCGCGCGTGCCAGGCCGACGCGCTGCAACTGCCCACCGGAGAGCTGGTGGGGAAACTTGTCGAGGAACGCCTCGGCGGGGTGCAGGTTGACCTGGGTGAGCGCCGCGATCACCCGATCGAGCCGATCCTCGCCGGCCCCGATGTGGTGGATGATTAGCGGCTCCATGAGCGCCCGCCCGATCGTGAAGCGCGGGTTGATCGCCTCATAGGGGTTCTGCACCATCAACTGGGCCTGCCGGCGAAACGCGAGGAGCGCCGCCCCGTCGAGCGTGCCGAGATCCATCCCCCCGAAGACGATCCGACCCGAAGTCGGCGTGAGCAGACGGAGAAGCAACCGGGCGAGCGTGGTCTTGCCGCAGCCGCTCTCTCCGGCGATGCCGAGCGACGCCCCCGCCGGAATCGCGAACGAGACGCCGTCGACGCCGCGCAGGTAGTCCCCGGCTCCCCGCCCGAACAGCCCCCGCCGGATCGGGAAGTACTTCTGGACCGCCTCCGCCACCACGAGCGACCCATCGGCCCCGCGAGCGGCGGCACGGCTCTCCATCACAGGGCCGGGACCCGCCATCGCTCGACCTCTCGGGCGTGGAGTCGAAGCACATCGGCTTCCTCGGCGCGGTGGCACGCGGTCCACCGCCCCGGGGTGAGTTCCCGCAGCGCGGGCGAGTCCACCACACACCGGTCCACCGCAAACGGGCACCGCGGGGCGAACCGGCACCCGGGCGGCGGCGTCAAGAGATCCGGCGGGGCCCCCTCGATGGGGATCAACGTTTCCTGGGGGCGCAGCAGGTTGGGGAACGAGTTCTGCAGTCCCATGGTGTACGGATGTTGAGGCCGCGCAAAGACGTCCACGGTACGGCCGACCTCGACGATCTTCCCCGCGTACATGACCGCCATGCGGTCGCAGGTCTGCGCGATGACGGAGATGTCGTGGGTGACGAGGACGACGCTGAGCGAGAGTTCCGCGCGCAACTGGCGGAGCCGCCGGAGAATGTGATGCTGCACCACGACGTCGAGCGCGGTGACGGGTTCGTCCGCCAGGACCAGGCGGGGGCGGAGCGCCAGGGCCAGCGCGATCGCGGCGCGCTGCCGCATCCCGCCCGACAATTCGTGCGGAAACGCGGCGAGGCGCCGGCGGTCCAAGCCGACGAGGTCGCAGAGTTCGAGCGCCCGCGCCCGGGCCGCGGCGTGTCCCTGGCCGCCCGTGATGGTGAGCACCTCGTGAAACTGGTCGCCCAACCGGTAGACCGGGTCGAGCGAGTCCATCGCCGCCTGCGGCACCATCGCGATCTCCCGCCACCGGTATCGGGCCATCTCCGGTTCCGGCAGCGCGGCGAGATCGACCCCATCGAAGAGGATCCGACCCCCCGCGATGCCGGCGTTGCGGGGGAGGACCCGGATGATCGCCCGGCCGAGCGTCGTCTTCCCGCAGCCGCTTTCGCCGACCAACCCCAGGACCTCGCCTTCGTGGACCTCGAGCGTCACGCCGTCCACGGCGCGGGTGGCTCCCCGCGACGTCCGGTACTCGACCCGCAGGTCTTCGAGGGTGAGGAGGGCCACTACTGCCGCCTCAACCGGGGAAAGAGCAGTTCCTCGTACCCGCGGCTGATGAAATATCCGGCCATGACCACGAGCATGATGCAGATGCCGGGGGGGACGAACCAGTTGAACTGGCCGTTACTGAGCGCCTGCGAGATGTACGCATCCTGCAACATGAACCCCCAGGAGATGCGCGTGGAGTCTCCAAACCCGAGGAAGCTGACCGCGGCCTCGGTGAGGATCGCCCAGCCGATCGCGAGCGAGCCATACAAGAGGGCCAGGGGCAGGACGTTCGGGGCGATGTGGACGAGCATCAGCCGAAGCGGTGAGGCGCCCAGCACCCGCGCGGACTCCACGAACCCGCGCTCCCGGAGGGAGAGGACCTGCGAGCGGACCACGCGTGCCGTGTCCTTCCACAGGAGCAGCGCCATCGTCAGCACGATATTCCACAGGCTCGCGCCGAGGAACGCCACGAGCACGATGACCAGCGGCAGGAACGGGATCCCGAACGCAATGTCGGCCAGCCGCATCAGGACGGCATCGATCCATCCGCCGTAAAACCCCGCCACGATCCCGACGACCGTACCGATCAGCGCGACGAAG
>DASSXJ010000241.1 GCA_035703895.1 bacterium
CGTGGCACCCTTGTGATAGATGTCGACCGGTACGAGGTGTTTGTGGATGGTCGGGAGGTGCGGCTCACTGCTATCGAGTTTAAGTTGCTCCGAATGCTGATGGAATCCCCCGGCCGCGTCTTTACACGAGACCAGCTCCTCGCCTCCATGCATGCGTTCAACGAGGCGGCGGTGGTGGATCGGGCCATTGACGTTCACATCGGCAAGTTGCGCGAGAAGCTCGGCGATGATGCTGCTGAGCCGCGGTTCATCCAGACGATCCGCGGTATCGGATACAGGTTGCTAGCGCCCGGACGTGCGGGATAGGTCGAAGCGAGGAATACGCGATACTCAATCTATGCAATGCTATTGGAGTGGATTTGAGACCCCCTCGGAAGGGTGTTTTTCACTAGAAGACACCATGGCAGTGCTCCTTGATAGAAGTGAGCGCGGTACCCGTAGCCCGGTCTCCCTGTAAAGCGCCCGGAGCGCCGCATCCTGCGCCTGTAGAAAAGCCTCGACATCCCTCTTGCCTCCAGGGGGGGCTCCAAGATCGGGGTCGACCATCGCCTCAATCTGCTTGAGGATTTGACACGTGGTGTCGGAAAATAAGGCCCAGGTCTTCGAGGTCGCGGCCCGAAACGTATGCAAGAAGTCCTCGCTGGGTACGTAGTCCCTGTCGGTGATCCAGTTGGTGAGATATTGTGCCAGGAGCCAGTTGATCTCGTGAATCGACTCCAGCCGTACGTCCGTGAGGCGCCTCCGCATATAGAAGTAATGGTTGAGGGACAGCATGACGATGCTCACGAGGATCATGCCGGCAAGGATTGTCACGACTAACGTAAGCGACACGATCCCCCGCCCCCAGCGCCACGTGACTTGTATTCCTCTGGTAGGCTTGCATGCCTCGGCGGCCTTTTCCTGTTACTGTGCCCGGCCAAGGCACCGGCGGCGTTCGACGCCGCCGGGCAGGCTGCGCTTCTGCAGGCGGAGGCGAAGGCAGGGAAGTCCTGGCAGTGGTGGAGTCATCGGGAAAGAATCGCGCCGCGGGAGGCAATTTGGCGCAGCCTGTCCCGCTCCAGAATCACAAGGACCCGGTGGTCCACGGCAAGAAGGCCTTCATCCCGGAACCGGTTGATGAGCGACGTGATCGTTTCCCTGGTGGATCCTACCATGTGAGCGAGATCCTGATGGGTCAGCCGCAAGGAAAGGCGGATCCCTTGGTTATGTGGTTCACCGTACTCCTCCCCAAGGCGGAGGAGCAACGCCGCCAGCCGCCCCGGGACGCTGCGGAGCGCCAGGTCTTCAATCTCCTGCTCCGCCGCCCGCAATCGCCGTGCCAGCACCCGAATGACCCGGACGCCGACCTCCGGGGTGCGCCGCAGAATCTCCTCAAACAGGGTCCGGTGCAGGGTGCAGACCACAGCGTGATCGAACGCCTCGACATGCGAGGGCACCGGCGCCTCGGGTGGGGCGAGCTCTCCGAATACGTCTCCGCGCTCCAGCAGAGCCAGGATCTGTTCTTTTCCGTCAGGAGAGAACGTGGAGATCTTCACGCGGCCGGCTTTGACCAGGTAGATGAGATCGGGATCTGAATTGGGGCCGAGAATGAGCGCCCCTCTGGGAAACTCGCGCATCCGGCTCATCTCGGCGATGCGTTGGAGTTCAGATTCGCCCAACCGGTCAAACAGGCCGGTTTGACGGAGGTACCATACCTTGTCGAACCGATTCAGCGTACTCATGTTCCCTGGATGCTTCGACATTCGAGCGCCTTCCTAAAACAGTATCAATTGGAGCGGCACCTTGCCGTAAGCGGCCCTACACACCTCATCCATTCCGTTTGTCGCCAAAGATGTCGGGAACCGGGTTCGCGTTCCGGATCCCGAGGCGCGCCTCGCGCTCTCGCTGCGCCTTCTGCCATGCGAAGTCGACTTCCGGGTCGAAGCGCTCCGGGTACAGCAGGAACCAGATTTGTTTGCGGATCAACAGGTTCTCGGGGTCGGCTTCCGCGGCCCGCATCCATGCGCCGAGCGCTTCCCTCCTGCGCCCCGTGCGAAGAAGCCGTACCCCCTCCTGGAACGCGGCCGCGCCGTCCGCACTCGGCCACGCGGCCGTTGCGTCTCCCGGGGATGACAGGCCGCCCGCCAGCACCCGCTCGACGGCTTCGGCTACGTCCGGCTTGCGGATGTCGAATCCTCCTACCTGCCGGAAACGGATCACACCATCGCCGTCGATGATCCATCCGTTCGGGATCGCGCGAAAGCCGTATCGTGTGGCCAAGAACCCATCCGTGTCGACCAGCACAGGGTATCGGGCCCCGGCCGTCAGGGCATGCTGACGTGCCATTTCGGGACCGCCGGCATCCATCGCGACGGCGAGAATCTCGACCCCAGCTTCTGTGTGGGTCTCATAGAATCGCTGCCACACGGGCAGCTGCTGTCGGCACGCTCACCAGGATCCCCAGGTGAAGAGGATCGCCCACCGGCCTCGGAACGCGCTGAGCGAATGCTGCCCGCCGTTCACGCCCGGCAGGGTGAAGTCCGGAGCAAGATCTCCGACGCGCGCACGCACACCGTCTCCTTGATCCACGATCCCTTCCCTGCCTTTCTGGGAACGTCTCTCGCTCGCTCCGTTCCAGAACGTTCCAGTCCAGTCACTCGGTTCTTATCCGATCAACGTCTTCGATCCCGGATCCATGCCCGAGATCGACGTACGTCTGAAGGCGTGATAACTCGGGGCTCATCACGGACTCTCGTAGTCCAGGACGGCAGTCGCACCCACGGACAACACGCCCGTCTCGGCGAACCTGTGTTCGCGTTCTAGTCGGCGATGTTGTTGTCTCTCCGGTGGATGGATATCGAAGGGAAGTTGTGGTTCACTATTCTTGATCGGGTCAATCACATTACGCGACAGACAGGGGCACGGGTGCTCGGCATGCTCAAGCTTGGTCCCAAGATTCCGAGCGTGCTTGTACTGGGCGCGGTTGGCGTCTTCCTCAGCTATTTCGTCTTGGAACTTTTTAGTGAGACATTCCCAGAATACCCGTACAGACCATATCCTGACACACAGCCGAATCCCGACATCGCGAGTACCCCCAGGACCCGTAGCCTCCCCCCTCTCGGACCGGTCGCACCCACTCCGCCTGCTGAAGCCCCGCCGGCGACTCCCGCGGGTCCGACCGCCCCATCTACTGCAACGCCATTGCCGGTCAAGGAATCCGCGACGACAACGGCGCTCCTTGTGCCGGCACCAGTGGTCACCCCGTCGAGCACGATTGGTACCCCTCCGCAAAACGCGCACCACGGCTCAGATACGTCCGCGCCTCTCGCGGTCTCGCTGGGCCGTCCCGAGTTCCACGTTCAGGCAGGAGCGTTCAAACAGCGCGAGTCTGCCGATGCCGTCATCCGGCAACTGCGAGCGAATGGCTACACGGTCACTCTAGTGGAAGGAGCGCTGCTGCGGGTGTGGGTTGGACCGGCGATGAGCCGCACAGGCGCCGAACAGCTTGCCGCGACCTTGCGCTCGAAAGGGTTCGAAACCTTTCTGAGCCCCGTCCAATGAAGGTTTCTGCGGGAGAACCGAACTACCCGGCGCGGAGCACCATTCGTTCCACAAGCAGGTAACTCCCGAGTAACAAGAACGCCACTCCCGCCGAGAGACCGGCGATGCGGGAGGTCCGTCTTCCCAGCGCCGTGCCGATCCGGCGTCCGATTAAGATCCCAGTGACTGTGGCGAAGAAGCCTTGCGCGGCAATTGCGGCCAGCACAACGACGATTGGAAGGCCGAGTGCACCAAGCGGGAACCCCATGGCGATCTCATCGGTTGAAATCGCGGAGCCAGCCAGCAATATCCCCCGTACTGATTCAAATGATAGCGCCCCCGCCTCACCACCGTCCGCCAGTGTCTCACGGAGAGTATGGACGCCTAAGCCGATAATGATAATTGCCCCGATATAAACGGCCAAAGCCCCGAACCGAAGCCCCACATAGCGTCCGACCACAAGACCGAATAGGGGCATTGCGGTTTCAAAGAGCGTAAATAGCAAGGCGGGTCTAAGCGGGTATAGGCCACGGAGCCCAAGTGCAACAGCGACAGCAAACGTGTCGAAGCCGAGCGGAATGACAAATGTTGCAATCCTCAGCGCCACTCGCCATTGTTCGTCACGAAGGGTTCGCCGCCCTAGATTGGTCGGGGAGGAGGGATTTGAA
>DASSXJ010000242.1 GCA_035703895.1 bacterium
GGAGTGTGGTTAGTCGATCTGGGCCCATTGTTCGATCCGACGCTCGTCCCGCGGACGGTTGCCGCGTCCCTCGCCCTGCCCGAGCAGCCAGAAAAACCGATCCTCGCGACGTTAAAGGGATATCTCCAAGTACGACGCCTCCTGCTGATCCTGGATAACTGCGAGCATCTGATCGGCGCAAGTGCCGAACTCGCTGAAGCGCTGCTCCAGGCCTGTCCGGACGTTCGGATCCTCGCCACCAGCCGCGAAACGCTTGGCATCGCAGGAGAATCCGTTTGGCGCGCGCCCTCGCTGTCCGCGCCTGGCTCCGGGGAATCGCCATCCATCGAGTACCTTCGGGAGTACGAGGCCGTGCAATTGTTTGAGGCGAGGGCGGCGGCTGTCTGCTCCGACTTTCGCGTCACCGCCGAGAACGCTGCGGCCGTGGCGCAGATCTGCCGCCGCCTGGACGGGATCCCGCTCGCGATCGAACTGGCCGCCGCGCGCATCAGGGTGCTCCCGGTCGAGCAGCTGGTCGCCAAACTGGACGACCGGTTCCGAGTGCTCACAGGCGGGAGCCGGACAGCGCTCCCCCGGCAGCAGACGCTTCGCGCGGCCATGGACTGGAGCTATGACCTGCTTCCAGAGCGGGAGCGATTGCTGCTGCGGCGACTCTCAGTGTTTGCGGGCGGCTGGACGCTGGAGGCCGCCGAGACGATCTGCGCGGGCGGGGGAATCGAGTCTCCGGATGTGCTCGATCTGCTCACAAAGCTCGTGGACAAGTCGCTCGTTGTGGTCCAGCCCCCGCGCGGAGAGGCCCGGTACCGCTTGCTCGAAACGGTTCGACAGTACGCCCGCGACTGGCTGGTGGAGTCAGAGGAGACGGCGGAGGTTCGCGGGCGGCATCGGGACTGGTTCCTGGCACTCGTCGAGCGCACCCACGAGGCAGGATACGAGCCCGTGTGGCATCCCCCCGGGGTACTCGAGCGGCTCGACCGCGACCACGAGAATCTCCGCGCAGCGCTGGGGTGGAGCGCCACCGAGAAGGCCGGCGCGGAACCGGGGCTGCGCCTCGCGGGCGCCCTCGCGCCGTTCTGGCACAACCGTGGGTACTATGCGGAGGGGCGGCGATGGCTGGAAGGTGCGCTCGTCCGGTGCCACGAGGCCTCGCCAGCTGCTCGGGCGCGGGCGCTCGGCGGTGCGTCGCTACTGGCATGGCGTCAGGCCGACTACGAGCCCGCCAGACAACTCGCGGAACGGCTGGTGGCGCTGGGGCGCGAGCAGGGGGACAAAGCTGCCACCACCCATGGGTTAATACGGCTCGGTCTGATCGTCGGGAGAGGGTACCAGGATTTCCCGCGAGCGACGGTGCTCTTCGAGGAAGCCCTGACGCTCGCGAGGGAGCTCGGCGATCGTAAACAGATCGCGCATATCCTCGCAAACCTCAGTGCGACGGCGCGCCATCAGGGTGACTACGACCGGGCCGCGGTGTTTGCCGAGGAGAGCCTTACCGAGGTCAGGGCGTTTTCGAGCTCTGGAGGGGTTGGCTATGTGCTCCGCCACCTCGGGCACATCCGTCTCGCGCAAGGGTATCTCGAGCGAGCGGCCAAACTGTACGCCGAGAGCCTGCGTTCCGATGCGGTGCCTTCCTTCGTCGTCATTGAGTGTCTGGAGGGATTGGCCGGCGTGGCCGGTGGACGCGGGCAGCACCAGCGGGCGGCGCGCCTGTTTGGCGCCGCGGACGCGGTGCGCGAGGCGATTGGGTTTCCCCGTCGCCCACCCGACAATGACCACCACGAGCGCGCCGTGGCATCGGTGCGCTCGGCGTTCGGCGATGCGGCCTTCGAGACGGCCGTCGTCCAAGGCCGGTCCATGGGGCTGGATGATGCCGTCGCGTATGCCCTGACCGATCCCGGCGTGGAGCGGCGCGAGCGCGCGGGCGGCGAGCCGGGGACCGCGGCAAAAGACCAGGGGCCACTGACCGCGAGAGAGTGCGAGGTCGCGGCGCTCATTGCGCGCGGGCTCACCAACCGGGAGATCGCCTCCACGCTATTCATCTCCGAGCGCACGGCTGACGCCCACGTCCGACATATCCTGGACAAGTTAGGGTTCGGTTCTCGGACTCAGATCGCGGCGTGGGCGGTCGAGCACGGGCTGCCTGCCCCGTCTTCCGCCGGACGAGACCCCGCGTAGGTACCTCCGCCCCGTCTGCCTAGGCACCTCCCCCTGCTCGCGAGGTGAAAAGATTGGTACCACAATCGGTCCTTCTCTCGATGGCCGGGGCTCAGGACTCCGGTATCTTGAAGCCGTACGGAACACGATGCCGGTAGAAGGAGGCTCGAGATGTCCGACCACTGCGCGCTCGAGAAGCTAGTCTACTGGGATGCAATTCGTGAAGCTCAACCCGATCGCGCGCTGAGGGCGTCGCCCACCCCCCCAAGGGAGAAGATGCGATGAAACTTCCACGCAGACAACTTCTCCATCTGGCAGCGGGCGCCGCGACGCTCGCTGTGGCGCCACGCAGTGCGACAGCAGAACAGGGGCAGGCGGCACAGATACCGTCTGAGCCGCTCGTGTGGCCCATCGTGACGAAAGCGCCACCGGAAGTGCCCAAGTTCGCGGGCCATGCCAACACGGTTCCCGACATTGTCGGCCGCCTCGGTGCGCCGGCCAGTCTCGTCATCTTCACCGAAGGCAATCACCTGATGGTATTGCTCGGCGACGATATCGTCGGCGTATTCCCGACATGGGCCAAGTCGCGGCCACAATACGCCGATCTGAATCTAGACAACGTAGTGGTCGTGACCCTGCCCCAGCCCCTTCTCGTACGGATGATACGTACTGGAGGAATCGCGCTAGGCAACCTCACGCTCGACGTCAGCCGTAAATCTGGTTTCTACCCCGATATCGTCATGGGTTACCCCGGCCCCTTGCGACAGTTGCATGAGCTCCGAGTGATCGAGTCGCGTGTGCGTTTCTTTTCAAGGAATCGCGGCCCTGCGCTGCTTGTCCGCAAAGGCAATCCACTCGGGATTCATAGCCTCACCGATGTGGCACGCACCGGTGCACGGCTCGCGCTACCGGAACCGTCAGATCTCCGTACTAGGTACCGCGCTATGATCGACGAGTTGATCGGAAAACCCGCAGCCGATGCCTTCTTCGCCGCGGAGGCGCCGGACTTTCCAGGTCGCCTAGGCATTATGCATCGCGATATTCCCGAGATGGTCGCCCGCAGTTATGCGGATGTCGCCCTCACATGGTATCACCTCATTTCCTATTGGACGCGGATATTCCCAAACCGCTTCGCGTTGGTACCCATTTCGGGCGCGGAGCGGTTTTTTGTAGAGATCGCCTTTGGCCGCGTAATCGATCCGCTGCGCCCCCGTGCTCTCGAGGCTTTCGACGAGTTCTTCTTTAGCCGGGCAAAAGATGTTTATCCCCGCTACGATTTTGCACGGATGAACGACAGGGAGTACGGGACACCTATGGTGCTCGAGTGACATTTTTGCCAAGGGGACCAAGAACGGAGCTGGTCAGCAATCTATCAGAAAACCGTGATTTTCCCTGGTGGGCGAGGCAGGGGTTGGGGAAGCCGAGCAGCAGGTATGGCGGAGCTAGAGGCTGCGCTCGCCGAGCCAAAGCGACGGAAGGTCGTCTATCTCCCTGGCGTCGTCGAAGCGTGTCTGCGCGACCTGAAGGGGACCGTTGACACCGATCCAGACTATGCCCGCGGTTTGCTTGCCAAGCTCGTCGGCGACATCACGCTGCGGAGAAAGGGAGACCACCTGTGGGCAGAGACGAGGGGAAACTTGGCTGGGATCGTTGAGCTCGCGGCCGAGGTGGTTAATGGTGGTGCCGGGAGGGGGATTTGAACCCCCACGGGTTACCCCACACGCCCCTCAAACGTGCGCGTCTGCCAGATTCCGCCATCCCGGCACGTGACACCTGCCGACCAAACGGGGCCGGTCACATGCTTTACGTGCGCCCCCATTATACGAACCGCCGGAGAACAGTGTCAACGTAACTCAGCGGTGGAGCCGAGGCGTCGGTGTCCGGCCGGGCGTGCGGCCGCGCTTGGCGAGGGGCCGTCCGTTGACCTCCCGAAGATCCATCGTCATATCGATCGGCCGCGCGGCACTGACGTGGCTCCCCACGCCAAACGCATCAGCCCCGGCTTCCGCCAACGCGGCGATGCGCTCCGGAGTCAGCCCGCCAGAAACGAAGATCTGAATGTTTGGGTGACCGGCTAGCGTGAGGCGGGCCCGGACCTCTCGAACGAGGTCGGGGGTGACGCTGCCCCTTTCGCGCGGGGTATCCAACCTGATCGCCGAAAGATCGGGGCCGAGCGCCTCGGCGACGCGTAGGGCCTCGACCGCCTCGTCGGTGAAGGTGTCGACGAGCACAAGGCGGGGAACGCGGGCCGGCATCCGTTCGTGATAGGCAACCGCGGCCCGTACCGTGTCACCGACGATCAGCACGAAGGCGTGCGGCATGGTGCCGACGGGCTCCTGCCCCGCCAGCTTGGCGCCCAGGATGCAGGCGGCTCCGCGCATCCCCCCGAGAATCGCCGCACGTTCCATCACCGGTGCGACGGCGGGGTGGACGTGGCGGGCGCCGAAGACGTAGGCCGGCTTCTCGCCGGCCGCCGTCACCACTTCCCGCGCCGCGGTGGCCCACCCGCTGGGCTGCGCGAGCATGCCCAGCAGGACCGTCTCATACATGCCGAAGCGCGCGTAGGGGCCCTCGATCCGCATGATCACTTCCCGAGCGGCGAACGACTCTCCCTCGGAGAGGCTCTCGATCTTGACTCCGTTGTCGCGGAGAAGATAGCGGACCTCGTCTACTCCGACGCAGATTCCGTCGAGGCTGGGGAAGATCTCGGCGACGACCGGGACGTCCGCCAGTCCGAGGGATCGGAGGATCTCGAGCGTCCGTACAAAGTAGATATCGCTGGTATGGCCGGCCAGAATCTCATCGTGGGACGCGCTGTGGAGCCGGTTCTTCGCGTCCACGGAAAGCCGGCCGACGTCCTCGGTGGAGGACAGCGGGCGAACGTCGCGGGTCACAGAATGTTAGTGAATGGGGTTGGCGTAGTGAGTCAGGATCAAATACAACGAAGTCGCTCCGAAGAGAATGGCGAGCGCGGAGGTGACCCGAAGCAGCAGCGTCTCCCTTGGCTTGGGACCATGAAACAGCCTGGCCCCGCCGCCGCCGATCGAGCCCAACCCCTCGCCTTTTGGCCCCTGGAGCACGATCACTCCGACCACGGCCACGGCCACAATAAAATGAAGAATCAGCACAGCCGTCGACACCGAGACACCTCCGTCGTTCCGCCCCCATACAGTACCATGCCCCCGGAACTGGCACAAGGTTGCTGAGGCCGGACGCTAGGTGACGGGCTTCCCTGCCGCCTGGGCAATGGCCGCGAAGGCCAGGGCGTCCAGGCTGGCTCCTCCCACCAGCGCGCCGTCGATCTCCGGTTGGCCGGTGAACTCCTCGATGTTCTCGGGCTTTACGCTTCCCCCGTAAAGGATCCGGACCTCTGATGCCGCGCCGGCGCTCCCCGCTGCGGCCAGCGTGCTCCGGATGATGCCGGCGACCCGATTCGCCTCCGTTCCGGTGGCGGTGCGGCCGGTGCCGATCGCCCAGACCGGCTCGTAGGCGACGACCAGTCGACGGAGGCGGTCATGCGCGTGCTCGCGGACCGCGACGGAGACCTGCCGTGTGATGACCGCGTCGGCCCTCCCCGCCTCACGCTCCTCGAGCCGTTCCCCAACGCACACGATCGGGATCAACTCATGCTCGAACGCGGCACGCACTTTCCGACCGACGGTCTCGTCGGTCTCACCGAAGTACTGGCGGCGCTCCGAATGGCCGAGGATCACGTACCGACACCCGACATCCACCAGCATCGGTGCGCTGATCTCGCCGGTGTACGCCCCCTTTGATTCCCAGTGCATCGTCTGGCCACCCAGGCCCCAGCGCGTGCCGATCAGGGCTTGGCCGACAGCGGACAGCGCCGTGGCCGGAGGACAGATCACAACCTCCACGCCCGAGAGCGCCCTCAGGGCCGCCTTCACCTCGTCGACGAGGCGAAGCGCCTCCGCGATCGTCAGGTGCATCTTCCAGTTGCCGGCGATGAGAGGAGTCCGCATGGTTACGCAGCGTCCTGGAGCGCAGCCACGCCCGGCAGGATCTTCCCCTCCATGAATTCCAAGGTCGCCCCCCCACCGGTGCTGACGTGGGTCATCTTGGCGGCGAGCCCAAACTGCTCGACGGCGGACGCCGTATCGCCGCCCCCCACGATCGATTCGGCGCAGGACTCCGCCACGGCGCTCGCGATCGCCCGCGTGCCGCCGGCGAACGGGGCCAACTCGAAGACCCCCATCGGACCGTTCCATACGATGGTTCCCGCAGCCGTGATCGGCGCGCCGAACGTGGCTTCTGTCCGTGGCCCAATGTCGAGCCCCATCCATCCGTCGGGGATCTCCCGCGCCTCCACCACCCGCACAGGGGCGTCGGCGGCCACTCGCTGCGCCGCCACCACGTCGAGGGGAAGTATCAGACGAACACCCCTGCGCTCCGCGTCGGCCAGCAGCTCGCGGGCTAGGTCGAGCTTATCGTCCTCGCACAGCGACGCTCCGACCCGGCCGCCCGCGGCCCGGAGGAACGTGTAGCACATCCCACCGCCGATCAGCATCGTTTGCGCGAGCCGGAGGAGATTGCGGATGACCCCGATCTTGTCTTCCACCTTCTTCCCGCCGAGGATCACGACCAACGGCTTCGTCGGTGCCTCGAGGACTTTTCCGAGAAACGTGAGTTCGCGCTCCATCAGGAGCCCCGCGACGGCGGGGAGGAGTTTCGCCACCCCCACGGTGCTGGCGTGGGCGCGGTGGGCTGTCCCGAAGGCATCGTTCACATAGATCTGGGCGTTCTGGGCGAGGGCGCGGGCAAAGGCTCCATCGTTGGCCTCTTCCTCCTTGTGAAACCGCAGGTTCTCGAGGAGCACGACATCCCCCGGCTGCATCGTGCGGGCCGCGGCGTCGACCTCGGGACCGACACAATCATCGAGCTTACGAACCGGCCGCCCAAGCAGCTCCCCCAGCCGTTGGGCCACGGGGTCCAGCCGCAGCGATGGATCCGGTCCCCTGGGACGGCCGAGGTGCGACGCCAGGATCACAGCCGCCCCGTGGTCGCGAAGGTACGTGATCGTGGGGAGCGCCGCGCTGATGCGGTGATCGTCGGAGATCCGGCCTTCTTCGAGCGGGACGTTGAAGTCGACCCGGACGAAGACCCGGCGGCCGGAGACATCGATATCCCGGACGGTCTTCTTTCTCACAACCCGCGACTGACCATGTAGGCGGCGAGGTCGGCGACCCGGCATGAGTAGCCCCACTCGTTGTCGTACCAGGAGAGGACCTTGGCCGCGTCCCCCACGACCATCGTCGACAGCGCGTCGATGATCCCGCTGTGCGGATCGCCCTTATAGTCCATAGAGACGAGCGGTTCCTCCGAGTACCCGAGGTAGCCCTTGAGCTCCTCCTCGGATGCCCGCTTGTAGGCCCGGTTGATCTCCTCTGCGGCCGCCGGCTTCTCGAGGGTCACCGTGAGGTCGACCACCGACACCGTGGGCGTGGGGACGCGCAGCGCCAGCCCGTTCAGCCGCCCCTTGAGTTCCGGGAGGACCAGAAAGATGGCTTTTGCGGCGCCGGTGGTAGTGGGAATAATATTGAGCGCCGCCGCGCGGGCGCGACGCAAGTCGGAATGCACCACGTCGAGGAGGACCTGGTCGTTGGTGTAGGAGTGCACCGTGTTCATGAACCCCGCCTTGATCCCGAAGGTTCGGCTGAGGACCATCGCGGTCACGGACAGACAGTTGGTCGTACACGATCCGTTGCTGATGACGCGGTGTTTTGCAGGATCGTAGGCCGTGTGGTTCACGCCCATGTTCACCGTGACATCCTCGTTCGTGGCGGGCGCGCTGATCACGACGCGCTTGGCGCCTCCGTCGAGATGTCCGGCCGCCTTCTTGGCGTCCGTGAATCGCCCGGTCGACTCGATCACGAGCTCCACTCCGTGATCCCGCCAGGGGAGCTTCGCCGGGTCGCGCTCGGAGAGGACGGTGATGGGGTGCTTGGAAATCACGATCTTCCCGTCTTGCGCCTCTACCGTCCCCGGAAATTGTCCGTAGGTGCTGTCGTGCTTGAATAGGTGCGCGTTTGTCCGAACGTCGGTCAGATCGTTGACCGCGACCACCTCGAGGGATGGATGTCGCTCAAGGATCGCGCGAAGCACCTGCCGGCCGATCCGGCCAAACCCGTTGATCCCGATCCGCGCCATGGCTGGCCTCCCTGTACCCTGAATGGTTGTTTGTCCACCGCATGCCGGGCGGTTCCCTTCCATGGGGGTCGGCTGATTCCTTTGCCCACTCACGCAAGGCGCCCCACCTCGATGCCGGAAGGCGCGACCCTGAGCACGCCCCACTGCAGAACGCTGACGCCGACGACGGACTGCAGCGGCGCCATCACGGTGACCGTCTGCAGAGCGGGCGCCGTCTCGACGACCGTCCCGAGCGCGCGGAGCCAGCCGTCCCGATCGGCCAGCCCCACGAGCAGGTGCCGGAGCGCCCAGGCAGGGATGACCGTCAGCATCCCCGCCTGTGGGACCTCCCGGCCCTCATAGACGGGCAGCCGATCCGCCAAGAGCCGCCCCAGCGGCAGTGTGTGGGGACGTGCGCGCAAAAAATACTGGTGGAACCGCCTGACACGCGCGGCCCGCCGGACCTCACGGGACCGGCGGCGGACGCGGGAAGAGGGTCGCAGGCGGTGGACGGCGATGCGGCGCGGGAGCCGCTCAAGAATCGGCTCCACCTCGCCCTGGCGTTGGATCGCCACCACGTGCTGCGGATCGATTCGCCGGAGCTTGCGGGTTTTCGCTGCAACGGCGGCGGCGCCCTCAATCCACCCCGTGGTATCCATCACGATGACCTCAGCCTGTCGAGCCCGAGCCTGCTCGATCGACCGGATCGCGCCCTCAATCAGATACGGATACACATCGCGCGGAGACGTGTCCCCGACAAAAAACGCGGCGAGTGCGTCCCACTCCCGCATCCGCCTCGCGGGCCGCCGCGGCATCGAGAGGCCCACGGTGGTCGGGGGGCCGATATCGGATTGACCGATATCCGTATCCACGACCGCGGTGCGCCGCTTGGCCAGGATGACCGCGCTCGCAATCGCGGTCGCCGTGGTCGTCTTTCCCACGTCCACGGCGCCAAGCATCGCGACGACGCCGGGGGCGTCCAGAATGGCCTCGAGCATGCACGTCCACGCGTCCACGGGACCGCGCGGGAAACCGCCGCAGGCCCTATCCGGCTCCGCCCGCCTTCGCCTCCAGCTTCTTCTTGATCCGCTTCAGGCGAAAGACATCCTCGCGCGCTCGCTGCTCCAGCACGTCCCGAATGTAGCGAATCTCCCCGCGGATGCGCGGGATCACGACCTGTTCGAGCGCGTTGACGCGCCTCGTCGTCTTCTTGATCTCTTCGCCGATCTTGCGGAGCGTGACCTCGGTGCTGGCCACCTCGAGAATGACGCCGACGACCTCCTCGAAATGATCCGCGCTCTCCACGGTGCGGGCGGTCACGGCCACCGGATCCTGACCCCGGCCGAGGATCGACCGGTGAACCTCCTCGGTCGTGGTGATCGTCGGAATGCGGGTCCCCCAGATGTTCTTGGTCTCGATCTCTACCTCGAGGCGGCGCGAGTCCGCGAGGGCCGCGGCTTCGAGCACCTCCCGTCCCTCCACCGCCTTGGCCAGGCTGAGCAGGGTGTACGCCTCCTCGGCCGACTTGGTCAACCGCTCACGCGCAGCCAGCGCGCGCCGCACGATGTTGAAGAAGTCGGCCACGAGGGCGTCTCGCTTCCGCTTCAACAAATCCACGCCCTGCTGGGCCAGCTTCACCTGATTCTGGCGCAGCAACAGATTCATCCGGGTTGGGCTGATCGTTTCAGCCATGCCCGCCGCCCTCCGATCTCGGTGCCGTTCGCGTCATCGGGACTCCGTTACACGGGGACTTCGCCGGGCCGGAATATCTTCTCCACCTGCTCGCCGAAGTAGTACTTGTCCACGTGGTCGCGGCTGATCCGCGTCAGCGCGGTCTTCGGGAACGTCGATAGCAGTTTCCAGCCCAGGGTCAGGGAGTCTTCGATCGACCGATCGGCGGAGCCCTGGGCGATAAACTCTTTCTCAAACGTGTCCGCGAACCGGAGATAGAGACGGTCGTTCTCGGTCAGCGCCTCCTCGCCGATGATCGCGACGAGGCGCCGGAGATCGAGGCCCTGGGCGTAGGCCGAGTAGAGCTGGTCGGCCACCTGGCGGTGATCCACGCGGGTCCGACCCTTGCCGATTCCGTTGTTCATCAGGCGGGACAGGCTCGGCAGCGGGTTGATGGGCGGGTAGACGCCCTGCCGATGCAACGGCCGGCTCAGCACCAGCTGACCTTCGGTGATGTAGCCTGTGAGGTCCGCGATGGGGTGGGTGATGTCATCGTCCGGCATCGTGAGGATCGGGAACTGGGTGATCGTCCCTTTCTTTCCCTTGATGCGGCCGGCCCGCTCGTAGATACTCGCAAAGTCCGTGTACATGTAGCCGGGGTACCCGCGGCGGCCCGGGATCTCTTCGCGGGCCGCGCCGATCTCGCGGAGGGCCTCCGCATAATTCGTCATATCGGTCAGGATGACGAGGACCTGCATATCCAGCTCGTAGGCGAGATACTCGGCGACGGTCAATGCGGCGCGCGGCGTCATGAGCCGCTCGATCGTGGGATCATCGGCCAGGTTCATGAAAACGACGCTCCGGGCCAGGGCGCCCGTGCTCTCGAATTCATGGATGAAAAAGGCGGCCTCGCGCTGGGTGATCCCCATGGCGCCGAATACGACCGAGAACTGCTCGGCCTCACCGAGCACCTTGGCCTGACGGGCGATCTGGGCGGCGATCTCGTTCGCCGGCAATCCCGCCCCGGAGAAGATCGGCAGCTTCTGCCCCCGCACGAGCGTGTTCATGACGTCGATGGTGGAGATCCCGGTCTGGATGAACTCCGCGGGCTTCTCCCGCGCGACGGGGTTGATCGGCGCGCCCAGGATCGGCAGCCGCTTCTCCGGGATGATCGGCGGGAGACCATCGATGGGGTCGCCCAACCCGTTGAACCGCCGGCCGATCATTTCCCGACTGACCCCGATGCGGGCGACGTCCTCGCGCAGGCTCAGCGAGGTCTTGGCCAGATCCATCCCCCGGGTCTCCTCGAACACCTGGATCACCGCGTTGCGCTCGGAGACCTCGATCACCTGCCCGCCTCGAACGCTCCCGTCCTGCACATGTATCTCCAC
Source organism: bacterium (assembly GCA_035703895.1). Taxonomy (NCBI): domain Bacteria; species bacterium. Next base: position 11,361 of record DASSXJ010000242.1, read on the forward strand.
GATGGCGCCGTAGGCGAGATCCCGCGCCCCCTCGACAAACAGCAGCGGGCCGGAGATGTAATTGATGCTCGTGTAGCGCTTGGTGGATAGCTGCGTCACCCTGTTCCCTCCTCTAGGCCCGCGGCCGGCTTCCCTTTCCATCCGGGGATAGCCCGATAGGCGCCTCACCCTTGGCCTTCTCGCCGAACGCCGCCGGCAGGCCCTTCAGAAACTCGTCGATATGGGCGCGGAACTTGTCGTTCGGGACCTCCTTGAATCGGGCGATCTGCTCGTTTTGGGGGAGGTTGAGCATCTCGTCGATGGTCATCCCTCGGTCGAGCGCCGCCCCTGCGGCTTCGTTGAATGCGCGAATCCCGCGAACCATCCAGTAGGCTTTCTCGAGGGAGCTGGACGCGTCGACCTCGCTGAAGGCGCTCTGCTGGAGGAAGTACTCGCGTATCATCTTCCCGGTCTCGATGATCAGTCGCTCTTGATCCTGGAGCGCGTCGGGGCCGACCAGCTGCACGACCTCCTGGAGGCTGGCCTCGCGCGACAGAATCGCGCTGAGCCAGCCGCGTTGGTCGGTGAAGTCCTCGGCAACGTTCTGTCCATACCAGGAGTTGAGCAAGGCCTCGTAGAGACTGTAGGACCGGTTCCAGTTGATGGCGGGGAAGTGCCGGCGGTAGGCCAGCTGCGCGTCGAGGGACCAGAACGTCCCCACGATCCGTAGCGTGCTCTGCGTGACCGGCTCGGACAGGTCGCCGCCGGGCGGGCTCACCGCGCCGACGACGGTCACCGCCCCGACCCGATCGTCTTTGCCCAGCACGACCGCCCGACCCGCCCGCTCGTAGAACGCGGATAGCCGGCTCGCCAGGTACGGAGGATAGCCTTCTTCCGCAGGCATCTCCTCGAGCCGTGACGAGATTTCCCGGAGCGCCTCGGCCCACCGGCTCGTCGAGTCGGCCATCAGCGCGACCCGATAGCCCATGTCGCGGAAATACTCCGCCATCGTGACACCGGTGTAGATGCTGGCCTCGCGGGCGGCCACCGGCATGTTCGAGGTGTTGGCCACGAGGATGGTGCGCTCCATCAGGGGGCGTCCGTTCCGCGGATCTTCCAGTTCAGGGAACTCGGTCAGCACGTCGGTCATCTCGTTGCCGCGCTCGCCGCAGCCGACGTACACAATGATGTCGGCGTTCGACCACTTGGAAAGCGTCTGTTGCACGACGGTCTTGCCGCTGCCGAACGGCCCGGGCACCGCCGCCGTGCCCCCCATCGCGACGGGGAAGAGCACATCCAGAATCCGCTGCCCCGTCACGAACAGCTCGGTGGGATCGAGTTTCCGCTTGGCCGGGCGCGGGACCCGCACCGGCCACGTCTGCATCATGCGCAGCTCGCGACCACCGCGGAGGCGCCCGATCACGTCGGTCACCGTGAACTCGCCCGCGTTGATGTCCGCGACCTCATCCTCGGCGGCGTCCGGGGGGACCATGATCCGGTGCGCGTACGAGTACTCCTGGACTTCCCCGAGGATATCCCCCGGTCCGACCCGGTCGCCCTTCTTGACCTTGGGGACAAACGTCCACCGCCTGGTGCGGTCGAGCGAGCTCACGATCACGCCGCGGGAGATGAAGTCCCCCTGCGCCTCGCGGATCTTGTCGAGCGGCCGTTGGATGCCATCGTAGATACTGCTGAGCATCCCCGGGCCAAGCTCGAGGGCGAGGGGCGCGTCCGTCGACTCAACCGCCTCCCCGATGTACAACCCGGAGGTGTCTTCGTAGACTTGGACGAAGGCCGTCTCGCCGTCGAGGCGGATGATCTCGCCGATCAACTTCTCCTTCCCGACGCGGACGATATCGTACATTCGCGCGCCGCTCAGACCCTCCGCGATCACCGCCGGGCCCGAGATCCGCGTAATCGCTCCCGTGGTCCCTGCCATCGTGTCGTCCTCTCTCGAGCCGAGTGGCTCCGTAGGTTATTTCAGCTTCACGGCGAAGCCGATGTGCTCCTTCACCAATCGGGCGATGTAGGCCTCGCCGCTCTCGAGGTGTGCGCGCGCCGGCGGGAGGGGGACCACGACCGGCAGGTCGCGCCCGCGCAGCAGCCGCGCCCGCGCGTCGTCGGTGCCCGCAAGCAGGTCCTCGCTCACGATCAACAACCCGTATCCCGCGGCGGCGTACTCGCGGATCATCCCGAGCGCCTCCTGGGGCGTGCCCGCCTCCCGGACTTCCATCCCCGCGAGCCGGAACCCGGTGGCGGTTTCGTTGTCGGTGATCACGGCGACCTTATACACCCACCAGCTCCTGTCGGGTAAGATCTGCAGACAATCCCAACAGCTTTGCATGGGCGATCACGCGCAGGTTGCTCACTTCGGCAGCCTTGCGTGTGAGATACCCGATGACAACGTCGACCGCGAGCGGGTCTCCAAGGGACAGTTGAGCGGCCATCCGCTGCGACGCCCGGTCAATCGCCCGCTCCATCTCCACGAGGTTGTCCGTTCCCGGGAGCTCAGCGCCAAACAACCGGACGGAGGCGATGTCGGCCAGGCTCGACTGCGGATCGGCGAGGGTGAGAAATCGGTCCGCGGACAGGGCCCCACCCAGGATGAAGAATCGCTCCCGTTCCTCGCGGGACAGCTCCTTCATCCGCCGGAGTTTCAGCGCAGTCTTTACATTCGTGGCGGTGATCTCGGCCCCGAGGAGCCGGCGGAAGGTTGCCCCACCCGCCCCCTCCCCATCCGCAATCCTGAGGCCATACTGGGCATAGGCCCGATCCAGCGCCATCTCGATATCGAGCAGGCTCCCGCTCCGCTGCGCCGCGTCGACCCCCTCGCGCAACGCCCGCCCGAGTGGATGCATCCACGTCACCAGCGTGTCGGCGATCGCCCTGAGGTCCGGCTGGGCCAGCAGCTCGCGTATCTTGACCTCGCTCAGCACCCCGCCCGGATAGACCGTGGCCAGGATCTCTTCCTCAGTCTTGCCGGTGTGCCGGCCTCGGACAATTGCCCGAAGATTCTGAAGATCGTAGCGCAGCAGGATGACCTCGATCTGCCGGCGGGGAGGCCCGTCGGCGAAACTCAAGATCCGGCGGGTGGTATGGTAGAAGTTTTGGGCGAGAGCCTCATCGACCGCCCGCGCCCCGGTGAAGCGGGTGAGCGCTTCCTGCAGCTCCATATTGTATGGCGTGTCCGACAGACCCTGGATGAACGCGTCGAGGTCGGGCGCCTGAAGAAGTTCCTCCACGCGGCTTTGGGGCAGGAGACGAGATTTCATCACTTTGACGCGCGCGTTGATATACGGAAAGTCCCCCATCGTGCTTACCGGCCCGGCTCGCAGGCCGTCCGCCTCATGCCCCCCAGAGAATCTCGGCGACGCGCGAGACCAGGGCGGCTCGAGTGCGGCCGAGCCTGCTCACGATCGTGTTTTCCACCGCGATCCGGTGGTCCTCGGTGGTGAGGCGGACGCCTCCGCTCACGTCGGGGTTCGCTCGAATCTCCAAGGGGAGTTGGAGCGCTCGGCACACTTCCGTCGCCGCCTCCGTATCTCCCGGGGCCACCTCCAACGTCGCCCCCTGCGTCGCGATTCCCTGAACCGCCTCGCTGAGGAAGTGCCGCAGCATCGCCCGCCGGCGAGCCGGATCTTCGCTCGTCCGCTTGAGCTCCGCGGTGGCCCGCTCAAACACCTGCTGAATCGCCTTATCTTTGGCGTCGAGCATGAGCGCCGCGGCGCGAAGGCTCGCCGCGCTTGCGGCCCGGGTGCGAGCCTGTGTCCGCTCGCTCTCCAACCGCCGGCGGGTCGAGGTTACGATCTCCTCCGCGTCCTTGCGGGCGGTGGCAAGGATCTCCTCGGCCCCCTTGCGCGCGTCGCCCAGGACCTTGTCCTTTTCGACGCGGGCTTCCTGCTCGAGCAGTTGGATCAGCTCAGAGCCCATCGCGGTCAGATCTTCCCATATAGGAAGAAGGCGATCACGAACCCGAAGATCACGAGCGTTTCCGGGATCACAAGGAGCACCAGCATGATGCCGAACATCTCCGGGCGCTCCGCGACGACCCCGGCGGCTGCGCCGCCGATCCTCGACTGCGCGATCCCTGTGCCAACGGCTCCGAACCCGATCGCGATGCCGGCGCCCACACCCAACAGCCCCGCACCGATGCCGGCACCGCCGGCCTTCCCCAGCTCCTGTGCCGCCGCCATCGCCGCAAACGACGCCACGTACAGCGCCATTAAGATTAGAACCAAGACCGCCCCCCGTCGTTTCACCCTATCCACCTCCGGTCCGTTGGAATGGCCGGTACGGATGCCCGGTATCCTGATAGTACTTGAACTTAGAGAAGAACTCGACCCAATGCAGTCGGGCGGGCTGCAGGATGTGCCCGATAATGCTGAGCCCGAAGAACATCACGTGGGCCACGGCGCCGACGAAGATACCGAGGATGATCTTGGAGAAGGTGCCGGTGTACCCTCCGCCCAACGTGTTCGCCACAATCGCCAAGGCCAGGGACGCCATGCCGACGGCGAAGATTCGCGCGTAGGAAATAATCGCCCCGAAGGTCGAGATGGATTCCATCACCCACATCAGGCTCCCCAGCGTGTACGAGAAGATCAGCGAGAGAAGGAACACCACCGCGGCTCCCAGCATGACCGGGCTGAAGAAGCTGGAAGGCAGCACATGCACCTGCGTGGCGAGCCACAGGAAGATGCTCCCCCCGCCGCTGGCGAGGGCCACGGCCTCGAGCAACTCTTTGCGCTCGCCGTGCCGCACGGCCTTCGCCATTTGCAAGAAGAGGCCGAGGTACACCTGCGCCAGGCCGAACCCGATGGAGATGTAGAGGTAGATGGTGATGAGGTTCAACCGGTCGAAATAGGGGTGGAATCCGGGGATGAACCGCTCCGGGAGATTGCCGAAAAACTCGCCGAAGATGATGCCGAAGAGAAAGGTGTAGGCGGTGATCCAGGTGAGCACAGCGACCACCGACCACAGCACGGCGGGGCTCAGGGTGAATCCAAAGTCCAACCCGGCAATCCTGGCTCGCCAGGGGCGGCCCGCCACGGCCTTCGCGCGCAGCCAGAGGGTGATCCCCAACAGGAACAGTCCGTAGCCCACATCGCCGGTGATGAGGCCGACCCACAGCGGCATCCCGATCGCGAAGAAGATCGTCGGGTCAAACGTCCCGTACTTTGGCGGATCGAAGATGGCGAGAAACAGCTCGAAGGGCCTCAGCCACCTAGGGTTGTGGAGGAGCACGGGCACGGCCTCGGCATGATGCACCGGCGCCGGTTCATCGTAGACCATGACGTCCCGCGCAAACCCGCGGCGCAGGGCTTCACGAATCGCGAACACCTGCCGCGAGGGCGCCCACCCGTACATGATGAAGGCGTACTGGGACTGGGGCAGCTGCGCCATGAGATCGTAGCGATGCCCCGCATCACGCGCGACGGTCGCAATCGCCCCGACCTCGGCCCGATGGCGCTGGCTCAGCTGCATCAGCTGGGTACGAAGGCGCTCGATCTCCCCAGGAAGCGCCCGAGCGCGGGCCTGCAGGTGGGGCACGGCCTGTCCAAGCGGTAGTGCACGCACGCTTGCCGGCAGCCTGAGTTCGCTCGCGCCTGCGCGCGTGAGGGCTCCTCGAACCGCCTCCGCATCCTGCCGGGCGAAGGCCACGACCGCGCCGACACGGTGGTCGTCCACCGGGCGGCTGACCAGCTCCACCCGACCGCCGGTCGCTTTCACCAACTCCGCGCGCAGCCCTTCGAGGGCATCGGGGGATTTTGCATCCATGACAAACCCGAGGGCCTCAACGCTCTTGCTCGCCTCCAACAGGGCCAAGAGCGGCGTCAGGACTTCCAGGGCCCGCCCGTACGCACGAAGGAGCTCCTGCTCCTCCTCCGCTTCCAGCAGACGGCGGGTCAGGTCTTGTGCCTCGGCTTCGACGGGCGCGAGCCTGGCGTGAAGCGCCTCTGGCGGCTGGTGTGCGAACGCCTCCGTCTCCAATGGCGGGGCCTCGATGACGGGCAGGAGCGCCAGGAGGCCTTCCGCCCGAGTCCGCACGCCGTCGAGCGCCGCACGGGCGGCCTGATCTTCCTGGGTCAGCTCTCGAGGCCGGATCGCATCATTGGCCGGCCGCACGTGATCGATGTGCAGGGCGCCCAGCCGTTGAACCGCATCGACGACCGCCCGCTGCAGCCGCCGAGGGCCGAGCACGGTCATCCGGCTCATGGGAACGATCACGTACTCTCCCCCAGGACCTCGCGCACCACGAGAGCGACGGCCTCGCCCATTCGCTCCTCTGCCCGCTTTCGGACCGCCTCGGCGTCCCCGCGCGCCCGCGCGAGCACCTCTTCGGTGACCCTCTGAGCCTCAGCCGCCGCCGCTTTGGAAGCCTCAGCCGCCTCTTGTTGGGCCTGCTCGCGGGCCCGGGCCCGGATGCCATCGGCCTCCCGCTGGGCGTCTTCCAACGAGCGCGCCGCTTCTTGCCGCGCCCGCGTCAGCTCCTCTTGCAGTTTTTGTTCTCTTTGAGCGATTTCCCGGAGGATCTTGTCGCCCGATGAGGCGGTCGAGGCTTCGTGCTGAGCCATCACTTCTCCCGTGGGCAAAAAAATATCGCCCGCTTCCCGGACTTGTCCCCGCAGGCGCACAGCCCGCGGACGTTCGGGCAGCAAGCCCGGATCATGTTAACAGACGACGTCTTTTACTGTCAAGGGTAACGACCCGAAGGGCACGCGCTCGAACGCTCGATCCGGTGATCAAAATCGCCCGATGATGGAGGCCGCGTTCACCACACGGATAAAGGGCTGCGGGAAGATCCCGATCACGATCGTCCCAAGGGCGGTGACGGCGAGGAGTGCGCGGGCCACCCCCCGCTCGTGCAGCACGGGCGCCCCCTCGGGCGCGGGCATGAGGTACATGGCGCGGATCACGCCGACGTAGTAAAAGAGCGAGACCACGCTGTTGAGAATCCCCACGATCGCCAGCCACAAGAGCCCGCTGTTGATCGCGGCGCCGAAGAGGAGGAACTTTCCGAAGAAGAGCGCGGTCGGCGGGATCCCGGTCAGGGACAGCATGAACACCGCCATGGCGAATGCCGAGAGCGGGGCGCGCCGCGAGAGGCCGGCGTAGTCGGGGATCGCGTCGGACCCCAGCCCGCGGCCGACGATCGTCGCGACGCTGAAGGCGCCGATGTTGGTGAAGGTATAGGACAGCAGGTAAAACAGGAGCGCCCCCACGCCGGACCCCACCAGCGTGGGGCTGGCCGCGACCGCCACCACTCCAATCAACATATACCCGGCGTGCGCGATGGAGCTGTAGGCAAGCATCCGCTTGATGTTCTGCTGGGAAAGGGCGACGAGGTTGCCCAGCGTCATCGAGATCGCGGCGAGGCCGGCGAGGATCGTCACCCATCCCTGCGGAGGCACGGCCACGTACAGCACTCGGAGCAGAGCCGCCAGCGCCGCGGCTTTGCTCCCGACCGAGAGGAAGGCGGCGATCGGGGTGGGCGCGCCTTCGTACACGTCGGGCGTCCACTGGTGGAAGGGGACGAGCGAGATCTTGAATCCAAACCCCGCCAGCATGAGCATCACGGCCAGCCCCAGGAACCCCGGGGACAGGAACGCGACGTGTTGCATCAGGTGATAGAGGTTCGTGGTGCCGGAAACGCCATAGAGAAAGGTGAACCCGTACAGCATCGCCGCCGACGCCGCCGCGCCGTAGAAGAAGTACTTGACCCCCGCCTCGTTGCTTTTGCGGTCGCCTTTGAGTGAGCCGGCGAGCACGTAGGAGACGAGGGAGAGAAACTCGAACGCGAGGAAGAGCAGGATGAGATCCACCGCGGCGGACAGCAGCACCAGGCTGAGCACCATGAACACCACGAGGCTGTACACTTCCCCTTCGTAGTGCGTGGATTGGCCGCGGTAGAACTCCATGGCGGCCAGGAGCACGAGGATGCCGCTGGTGATCGCAACCAGCTTGAAGAACGCGGCGAACGGGTCGACGGCGTACGTCTCCGCGAATACCAACCTCGATGGCCCGGAGAGCAGCGCGGCCGACGGGAAGAGGGCGATGGCCAATCCGATCACGCCGACCCACGCGACGATGCGCTTGCTGCCCGGATCGGTCAGCAGGTCGATCATGACCAGCACGAGGGCCAGCACGCCGAGGAGCAGTTCTGGGGTGATCGCCCGCAGGTCGGCCGTCATCGGATCGACCCGAGGATGGCAACCATAGCCAGGTTGATCGCATCGACGAGGGGGCGGGGATACACTCCGAACACGACCATCAGCGCCGCGAGCGGGACGAGCGCCCACCGCTCCCGGATGTCCATGTCGGGAAGCGCCGCCCATCGGCTATTGAGCGGGCCCATGAAGATCCGGTAGATCGTCCAGAGGAAAAACGCCACGGTCACCACCACACCCGCCAGGGCGAGCACCGTGAGCGCCGGGTAGATCTGGAAGGACCCCAGAAAGATCAAGAACTCCGCGACGAACCCCATCAGCGCGGGGAGGCCGAGGGAGGCCAACATCGCCAGCATCGTGATCCCCGTGTAGACCGGCAATCGGGCCCCCAACCCTCCGAAGTCGTTGACTCCGCGGGTGTGTGCGCGGTAGTCGTAAATCACGCCCACGAGGAAAAACAGGGCGCCCGTGATCACGCCGTGCGCCAGCATCTGCACCGTGGCGCCGTTGAGCGCGGTCACGGCCGCCCCGGCAAGCGCCGGCCGGCCGGCCGCCGCCGCCGCGGCGGCGACCCCGAGCATCACGTACCCCATGTGGTTGACGCTGGAATAGGCGACGAGCTTCTTGAGATCGGTTTGAGCCATGGCCACCACCGCGCCGTACACCGCCCCGATCACGGCGAGCACGGCGACGATGTAGGCCAGGTGGGCGAACGCCTGCGGGAGGAGCGGCAGCAGGATGCGCACGAAGCCGTAGGTCCCGAGCTTCAGCAGCACCGCGGCCAGCAGGACGCTCCCCGCGGTCGGGGCCTCGACGTGAGCGTCCGGCAGCCAGGTGTGGAACGGAAACATCGGCACCTTGATCGCGAAACTCAGGAAAAATCCCCAAAACGCCACAAGCGCCAACGGCAGGTTGCGCGCGAGCGGCTGCTGCTGGACCAACGCCAGGATATCGAAGGTCCGCGGCGTCGCATTGAAGTACACGATCAGGATGGCGAGCAGCATCGCGAGCGAGCCGATCAGCGTGTACAGGAAGAACTTGATCGCCGCGTAGATCCGGCGCGTCCCCCCCCAGATGCCGATGATGAAGTACATCGGCACGAGACTGACCTCCCAGAAGACATAGAAGAGAAAGAAGTCGAGTGCCAGGAACACCCCCACCATCCCCGTCTCGAGGAGGAGGAACAGGGCCATGTACTCCCGGAGCCGGACCTCGACGCGCCACGAGTAGACGACGCAGAGGAGCGTGAGCAGCGTCGTCAGCACGACGAGCGGCAGACTGAGCCCGTCGGCGCCCAGGTGGTAGGTGATGCCGATCGATGGGATCCACGGCCGGAGTTCGACAAACTGCATCGTGCCCGCGTGCGCCCGGTCGAAGGCGAGGGCCGCTCCGACAGAGACGCCGAACGTCAGGAGCGACGTCGCGAGCGTCACCAACCGGATCGTCTCGATCCGGTCCCGCGGGACGAACAGGAGGACAATCACGCCGAGGACGGGCAGCCAGAGGATGAGGCTGAGCACCGCGCTCATCGCACGAACCTCACCAGCACAATCACCACGACGCTGAGGAAGATCAACAGCAGGTAGTTCTCCTCCCGCCCCGTCTGCAGATATCGCAGGAACAGCCCCATCTGGCCGGCGATCCACCCGGCCGCGTTGACGAGGCCGTCCACGACGTACCGGTCGAAGGCGCCCGCGGCCCACACCACAACCCCTCCGGCTTTGAGGAACACCCATCCGTAGAGATCGTCGATGTAGTACTTGTGGACGAGCAGGGTATAGAGCGAACGCAGCTGCGTGCGGAGCACGGTGGATGGGACGATTCGCCAGCGGTAGATCGCGCCGGCCGCCGCCCAACCGGCGACGGCCACCACCACCGAGAGCAGGAGCAACCCGGAATTCGACGCGGGCGCTTCCACGCCCTCAAAATGCACCAGCCGCTCGAAGGGATGCTCCAGGAACCCCAGGACGACGGTGCACGCGGCCAGGATCACGAGGGGGACGGTCATCACCGCGGGGCTCTCGTGGAGATGCGCGGACGCAGCATGGCCGCCGGCGCCCGGTCCGCCCCTGAACGACCCGGCGAACGTGTACCAGAGCAACCGCCCCATGTACAGCGACGTGATGAAGGCCCCGATCGTGCCGATACCCCACAGGAGTTTATCTTGCGAGTACGCAGCGAGCAGAATGGCGTCCTTGCTGAAGAACCCCGAAAACGGCGGGATCCCCGTGAGCGCCAGCGTCGCGACGAGAAACGTCCAGAACGTCACGGGCATGGCCCGGGCGAGGCCGCCCATCTCCTTCATGTTATTGGTGGCGACGGCGTGGATCACGCTCCCGGCCCCCAAGAAGAGCAGGGCCTTGAAGAACGCGTGGGTCATCAGGTGGAACATCCCGGCAGTGTAGCCCAGCACCCCGAGCCCCATGATCATGTAGCCGAGCTGGCTCATCGTCGAGTAGGCCAGCACGCGCTTGATGTCATCCTCGACCACGCCCATCGTCGCCGCAACCAGCGCCGTGAGCCCACCGATGTAGGCGACGACCCACAGCGCCTGATGCCCCGTCGACAAGAGGAACAGGGGATAGGTCCGCGCCACGAGGTAGACGCCGGCGGCCACCATCGTCGCCGCGTGGATCAAGGCGCTGACGGGCGTCGGGCCTTCCATCGCGTCGGGGAGCCACACGTGCAGGGGGATCTGCGCAGACTTACCCACCGCCCCGCCGAACACCAGGATCGCGGCGACCGTGAGCGCGGGACCGCTGATCTGCCCGGCCTCGATCCCCTTGAAGACGTCGGCGAAGGCGAGCGTCCCGGTGTACAGAAACAGGATCAGGATGCCGATCATGAACGAGAAATCGCCGACCCGGGTCGTGATGAAGGCTTTCACCGCCGCGCGGGCGGCCGTGGGGCGTTCGAACCAGAACCCGATCAGGAGGTAGGAACACAGCCCCACCAGCTCCCATCCCGCGTAGATGAACAGGAAGTTGTCGGCCAGGACCAAGAACAGCATCGAGCACTGAAAGAGCGAGAGGTAGGCGAAAAACCGCGCAAACCGGGGATCCCCGTGCATGTACCCCACGGAATAGATCGTGATCAGGGAGGCCACGATCCCGACCATCGCGAGCATCACCGCGGAAAGCGGATCCACGACGAACCCGACGGTAAGGGGCTTCGAGCCGAGGACCACCCACTGGTAGGTGAGGTCGGCGCGGGCCCCGCCCAGCACCTCGAGGAGGACCTTGATCCCGGCCACGCCCGCGAGCACGATCCCGGCGATGCTGACGAACGCGCCCCGGCCCGGGAGGCGGTCCCCCCACAGGACGAGCGCGACGAAAGCCGCGAGCGGGAGCAGCGGAATGATCCAGACGACCTGGGTCATCTCGGCCGGCTCACCATTTCATCAGGTTGATCTCGTCCACATCGATCGTCTCGACGCTCCGGTACACGGCCAGCATCAGCGCGAGCCCGACCGCGGCCTCGCACGCGGCGAGGGTGATCACGACCAGCGCGAAGATCTGCCCCTGCATCGCGGCGGGCGCCGTGTATTTATTGAAGGCGACCAGGTTGATGTTGGCGGCGTTGAGCATCAATTCGATGCCCATCAGGATCGCCACGCCGTTCCGCCGGGTCAGCACGGCGTAGACGCCCAGGGCGAAGACCAGCGCGCTCAGGACCAGATAATGGGTCAGCGTGATCACGCCTACTCCTCTTTCCGGGCGATGATGATCGCGCCGATCAGCGACACCAGGAGCACCACCGACGTCCCTTCGAAGACGAGCACGTTGGGCCCGAGGAAACTCTCCCCGATCGCGCCCGGAGTGTAGGCAGGCAGGGTCCCGCTCCCCCGGCCCCATGCGGTGTGGGTGACCCCGATCGCCAGCATCGCGGCGAGGGCCGCGGCGACCGCGAAGCCGATCGGTCCCTGCTCGTTCCGCTCGGGGATCCGCACTCCGGTCCCGCCCACCGTCAACATGATCACGAACAGGATCAGCACGGTGATCGCGCCCGCGTAGATCAGTACCTGGATCCCGGCGACGAACTCGGCGTTCAAAAGGATGTAGAGCCCGGTCACACCGAGAAAGACCGGGATGAGCGCCACCGCGC
>DASSXJ010000243.1 GCA_035703895.1 bacterium
CGGGCGCGGCCGCCGTTCACGTTTCGCACCGGCATGATTCCCCCTCGTTCAAGGCGGCCGACTGGTCTTGGGTCAATCCCCTGGTGGATGCGATGGTGGACAATCCGGCCTGGTTCCGTAGGCTCTCACCGGAGGAAAAGGAGGCGGTCAGCCAGCGGCTTTGGGCGGAAGGGCGCTTGAAAGTTGAGCCTTGGCTAGAACCGCGAGTGATGAAAGACGCTGTCACGTTGTGGCCAAAGACACAACTCGCGGCCGCCGGTTTGCTGCCCAGCGGTGCGCTGGTGTTGAAGTTGGACAACGGCAAGACGCTCACCATCGACCACGTCATCCTGGCGACGGGGTACAAAGTCGCAATAGACCGGGTGCCATTCCTGGCACAGGGGAATCTCCTGGCCACCCTGGCCACCCAGAATGGCTTTCCCATCTTGGATGAGCATTTCCAGACCAATATCCCGGGGTTGTTCATCACCAGCATGCCGGCCTCCCAGGATTTTGGGCCATTCTTCGCGTTTACCGTGTCTGTGCGCACCTCGGCAAAGCTCATCGGACAGGCCATCCTGCGCCGCCAAGCGTGACCATGGCGCCCCGGGAACCGATCGCGGGCCCCGTCGACGAAGGGACCCTCTTGTGGGAACCGACCGAACGCCAGCGGGCGCATGCCAACGTCACCCGGTACCTGGGCTGGCTCAAGACGACCAAGGGGCTGGCGTTCGCCTCCTACGAGGAGCTCTGGCGGTGGTCGGTCACCGACGTGGAGACATTTTGGGCCACGATGCTGGAGTTCTTTCAGGTTATCGCCCGGCGGCGGGACTCGCGGGTGCTCGCGGACCGGCAGGTCATGGCTGCGCGGTGGTGCCCAGGAGTTGAGCTAAACTATGCCGAGCACGCCCTGCGCCGCAGAGACGCGCACCCGGCGGTGGTCTTCCGCTCCGAGGGGCGTCCGCTCAGCACCCTGACCTTCAGCGACCTCTACCGGCAGACCACTGTCGTGGCCTCCGCGCTCAAGGAGATGGGCGTAGGCCGGGGCGACCGGGTCGTCGCCTTTATGCCCAACATTCCGGAGACCCTGATCGCCTTCCTGGCGACAGCCAGCCTCGGCGCGATCTGGTCGAGTTGCCCTCCCGAGTTCGGCACGCGAAGTGTGTTGGACCGTTTTCAGCAGATCGAGCCTCGCGTCCTCTTTGCCGTCGACGGGTACCGCTACAACGGCCAGGCCTATGACCGCCTGGGAGCCGTCGCGGAGATCCGCGAGAATCTGCCGAGTCTGGGCACGACCGTCCTCGTCCCGTACCTGACCAGCGACCGCCCCGTGGCCGCGGGCGCCAACGTTCAGATGTGGCCGGAGCTGTTTGCCCGGACGGCGGAACCGGCCCTCGCGTTCGAGCAGGTGCCGTTCGACCATCCCTTGTGGATCCTCTACTCCTCGGGTACGACGGGGCTGCCCAAAGCGATCGTCCAGGGCCACGGCGGGATCTTGCTCGAGCACCTAAAGGCGATCTCGTTGCACCTGGATCTGGGACCGGACGACCGGTTCTTTTGGTTCACCACGACGGGATGGATGATGTGGAACTTCCTCATCAGTGGCCTCCTCCTAGGTACCACTGTGGTCCTCTACGACGGCAGCCCGGCCTATCCTAGCATGCGGGTCCTGTGGCAGCTGGCCGAGGAGACCGAGGTGACATATTTTGGAGCGAGCGCGCCGTTTCTCATGGCCTGCATGAAGGCAGGATTCGCCCCCGGCAAGGAGCTCGATCTCGGACGGCTGCGAGGCCTGGGCTCGACGGGAGCGCCCCTGGCCCCCGAGGGGTTCGGGTGGGTGTACGACCACGTCAGCGCTGAGGCGCTGTTGGGATCTGTCAGCGGCGGCACCGATCTCTGTACGGCGTTTGTGCTCTCCTGTCCGCTCCTGCCCGTCCGCGCCGGCGAGATCCAGTGCAGGGGGCTGGGCGCCAAGGTGGAGGCGTTCGACTCGGTGGGCCGGTCCGTCATCGAGGAGGTTGGTGAATTGGTGATCACCGAGCCGCTCCCGTCCATGCCGCTGTATTTTTGGAACGATCCGGATGGCCGCCGCTACCGGGCGAGCTACTTTGAGACATTCCCCGGCGTGTGGCGCCACGGGGACTGGATCAAGATCACCGACCGGGGGAGCTGCGTGATCTATGGCCGGTCCGATGCCACGATCAACCGGGCGGGCGTCCGCATGGGCACCAGCGACTTCTACCGCGTCGTGGAAGACATGCCCGAGCTGCTGGACTCCCTGGCCGTCGATACCGGCAGGCTTGGCCGCGAGGGCCAGCTCCTGCTCTTCGTGGTGCTGCGCGAGGGTCAGCCGCTCGACGAGGCGCTCAGCGCGCGCATCAAGAAACGAATGCGTGACGAGTTGTCGCCGCGCCACGTCCCCGACGCGATCTACGCCATTCCCGAAGTCCCGCGCACGCTCAATGGGAAAAAAGTGGAGGTGCCCGTCAAGCGGATCCTGGCCGGGACGCCGCCCGAGGAAGCCGTCAGCGCGGACGCCATGAGCAACCCGGGCGCGCTCCGCTTCTTCGTGGATCTGGCGGCACAACTCAACGCGCATCGGTAATCGGCTCAGACAAAGTGCAGGCGGGTGCCAACGCTGGTCTGCACGTAGGCTCCCGGCAATCTGCGGGCCAGTTCGTGGGTCGCCTTCCACCCTGTGCAATGACACGGCACCACGACTTCCGGCCCGATCGCCACCAACTCGTCGAGCGTGCGCGGAATAATCGGTTCGAAGATGCCTCCCGTCAAATGCAGCCCCCCGATCACCGCGTACACTTTCTCCTGGCCCGTCATCCGTTGCGCATGGCGCAAGACGTTGATGATCCCCGCGTGGCTGCAACATGAGAGGACGACGAGACCTTTATCCTTCAAGTTGAGCACCATCGGTTGGTCATCCCACAGCCAGGTATCCGGTTCCCAACCGTCCTGCGTGCGAGCGTGTTGCAAAGGAAATCCTTTCTCAAAATCGGTCACACGCTCGACCTGCCCTGTCACCAGCACCATCCCATCGAGGAGCAGTGAGGGACCGCGTTCTTCGACAACTTCGACCCCCTCACGCTCAAGGTCGCTGCGATTCGGGGGCGGCATACGTATCTCGGTCCCCGTCGGGAATACAATCTTGCGATCGCGCCACGCATCGGGATGCAGCACGAGCGGCATTCGCTGCCGGCCGACACGTCGAAAGATGCCTTCCAGTCCCCCGTGATGATCGACATGTCCGTGGGAGAGCGCCACCGTGCGGAGATCGCTGATCCGAACACCGAGGACGTCGAGATTGTGGATCGCGGTCTCGCGTCCGAGCCCCGCATCGAACAGCAAGGATTCAGTGCGATCGTCTTTTCGAACTGTCACCAGCAGTGAGTACCCATGCTCCGCCACCAGCGTGTCGCGTTCGGCCCAGTCCCACACGAGCGGTGCTCGTCGGACCATCTCGGTGCTGGGCATCAAGACATCCAAGAAATTATCGACGACAATTGTCACATCTACAGCATCCACAGGCTGGAGCATCACCCTCTGGTTCATCGTTTCCTCCTACAGACATCCAGGTCTCCGAGACACTTTGCCGAGCGACCCCTTCCCGTCCTCCTTATTGCAGGCCGTACGCTGTACTGCACCATCTACCTAAAGCCTGAGTTCCAACTCTATTTCGTCCCGAAGGGGGATGCCGTGCATGCCGACGAGGGGGATCTCCGGTTTCAGCCGGCGCGACTCCTCGAGCGCATCACGGTACACTGCGACCAGCGCGAACCCCCGGCGCTGATAGAAACGTAGGGCCCTGACATTGTCATTCGTGGTGATCAGCCAGAGCCGTTCGCACCCGGCCAAGACGGCGGATTCCTTGACCGCACTCATGAGCGCGGAACCAATTCCCATCCCTTCGATCACGCTGTTGATGGTGACGACCTCGCATTCTCCGCCCTCTATCCGATATGTCACCAAGCCCACCGGTCTCTCACTCTGCTCCGCTACAAAGCCGGGCAACGTGTCAGGGTAGAGGACTCGGCCACGAGCGATAATGCTCTTGGACAGCCAATGGTCCTCGATGAAGCGATTCACCCAAGAGCGGTCGTCTTCGCGCAGCGCTCGAAGCTGAAATGTGCTCATGGCGCTTCCTGGCGGACAATTTCGCTCGACCGAGACGGGCCCCCTGTGTTCCCGACGGGAAGGCATCGCGAAGGGGCAAGAAACGCGATATTCTCGAGTGCGTAGAGGCTACACGAGCGATTGACGGAGGTGGGCAACGGAATGACTCACCTACAGACCGTACTCTGGCGCGGTCTCTATCTCCCCGGGGCGGAATACTGCAGCCTCCTGCGCGGTGCAGATGAGGTCCTTATGGAAGGAACGGCCGTGGTGGGAGTGGATCAACGCCCGTACGCCGTCCGGTACAGGATCTCATGCGACCTCGCTTGGAACACGCGGTTTGTCGAGGTAGGCCTCCATGCGGGATCGGAAGCCGAACGGATGCTCACCCTGGTGATTGACGAAGATCGCCGGTGGCGGAGGGATGGCGACGCCTTGGCCGACGTCTCCGGTTGCGTCGACGTCGACTTAGGATTTTCGCCGGCGACCAACACCTTACCGATCCGCCGCCTCAATCTTCCCGTAGGGTCCGCGCGCGAAGTCACCGCCGGGTGGGTGACATTCCCGGATCTCACCGTGCGCCCTCTCCGCCAGCGGTACGCTCGGCTGTCCGCGTCGACGTACCTGTATGAGAGCCTCGAAAGTGGGTTTCGTGCTGAGATCGAGGTTGATGACACCGGAATGGTGGTGCGGTATGCAGGAGGGTGGGAGCGGATTGCACAAACAGGCGGCTAAACGCGGCCATCACGCCATCTTGAGGGCGGCGGTCGCGGCCGATGCGTTCGAGATTGCGGAGGTGTTCCTAGCATCCCGGCAGGACGCGCTGCCGTACCTGCCCACCCTTCACAGCGACGAAGAGACCCGCCGCTGGATTCCAGACATCGTGATGCGACGCAGCGAGGTGTGGGTCGCGGAGCTCGACGGGAAGATCGTCGGGTTCCTATCGGTGGCCGGCGAGCACCTCGACCATCTCTACATCCGCCCTGGCTATTACCGGCAGGGGATCGGAGACCGGCTTCTCGCCAAGGCGAAGGCGATCAGCCCGCAGCGGCTCCGGTTGTTCACGTTCCAGCGAAACGAGCGCGCCCGCGCGTTCTATGAGGCCAGAGGGTTCGTCCCCATCGATTTCAACGGCGGATCGCGCAACGAGGAGGGGGAGCCCGACGTCCTCTACGAGTGGGCCGCGTCCCGCGCCAGCCTCCTCTGAGGTACGCGTGAACGCAAGCGCGATCAGCGTCGAGAAGCTGCGGTCGCGGCCTTTCTCGCGGGACGATGTTTCATCGCGTGGAGCTTGCTTTCGGCCTCCCGCAGGAGCGATTCCGGGGTGTGCGAGTCTTTGGACCACGTCACGATTCCGTACGACAGGCTCACTCGAGGGCTGGCTTGTCGCTGGCGGGGGATCGAGATCGCCAGCGTCCGGAGGCGGGAGATCAACTTCATCGCCTGGGAGCCGTTTGTCTCGGGCAGGAGAAGGCCAAATTCGTCGCTCCCCAATCGGGCCGCGAGGTCCGATGCCCGGACGCTCCGCGTCAGGGTCTGAGCGACGTGAATGAGCAGGGCGTCCCCCGTCGTATGCCCGTGGACGTCATTGATGATTCCGAATCCATCGAGATCCAGAACGACCACGCTGAGCGTATGCCCCTTGCGCCGGCCACGTGCGATCTCCGACGCCAGGCGATCCAGAAAGCTCCGGCGGTTCGCCAGCCTGGTGAGCGCGTCCGTCGCGGCAAGATCGTTCAGATGTGCGTGGAGACGCGCGACCTCGATGGCCCCCGTCAGATACCGCGCCACGACGGTGAGCAGGCTGAGGTCCGATTCTGTAAACGCGCGCTGCTCCGCCCGGTGGGCGCTGAGGACGCCCACCGCGCGATCACGGACGATCAGCGGCGCATAGATCCCCGATCTAATCTTTCCATCTCGCCGTTGGACTCTCGGATCTGCCCACATGTCGTGGATGAGCAGGGGCATTCGCGAGGCCATCACGACCCCGTGCAGCCCCTTGTCCCGCGACACGGTCATTCCCCGGGAGTGGGACCGGAGTCCGGAAGCCCCGTGAATGGTCAAGACGTCCGGGCGGCGTTCGTCCAGGAGCGCGAGGGCGCACGAGTCTAAGCCGGTTTCCTCGTGGAGGGCCAGCATGACCCGGTCGACGAGATCGGGCAGGGGGTCGACAGTGGTAAATTCGCTCGCCAGGCGGGAAAGAAAGAGGAGCGCCTTGTCTCGTTTTGGGTGCGACGGAGAATCCTTTCGCGACATTGGAAGACTCCTCTCATCCTGCTGTGGTGGACGCCGGTCCACGCGCGATGACCGTAAATACCATGCCCTTCTTGCCGCTGCGCGAGACCCATTCGCGGGTCGCATGAAAGGAGCGCCCTCCGGCGCGAAGAAGAAGGCGGGCGGACATGCTGCATAGGGAGGATCATACGTGGCTCGGGTGACAATGGGGATCATCATGAACGGGGTGACCGGCCGCATGGGGACCAACCAGCACCTCGCCCGTTCGGTCATGGCGATCCGCGAGCAGGGAGGGATCCCCCTCGCCGACGGAGATGCGATCTGGCCGGAGCCCATCCTCGTGGGTCGCAGCCCTGAGAAGGTCGAGGCGCTGGCCAGGCGGTTTGGGCTCCAGAAGTGGAGTTCCGACCTCGATGCATGTCTGGACAACTCGGAGGCACAGATCTACTTTGATGCCCAGGTGACATCCCAGCGGGCGGAAGCGATGCGTCGCGCGATCCGCGCGGGAAAACACGTCTATGCTGAGAAACCGCTCGCGGATGACTTGGAAACGAGCCTCGAACTCGCCACCCTGGCCGCGAAGGCCTCCCTCAAGAACGGGGTCGTTCAAGACAAGCTCTTCTTGCCTGGGATGCGCAAGCTCAAGCGACTGGTGGATGGTGGCTTTTTCGGACGGATCCTCGCCGTACGGGGCGAGTTCGGATACTGGGTGTTCGAAGGGGACTGGCAGAGCGCGCAGCGACCGTCTTGGAACTATCGGAAGGAAGATGGCGGGGGCATCATCCTCGACATGTTTCCGCATTGGCGATACGTGCTCGACAACCTGTTTGGAGCGGTACGCCGGGTGGTGTGCGTGGGGGCCACACATATTCCGCGCCGGGTCGATGAGCGTGGTGAATCGTATGCCACCACGGCGGACGATGCCGCGTATGCGACCTTCGAACTGGAAGGCGGCATCGTCGCCCACTTCAACTCGTCATGGTGCGTGCGCGTCTACCGGGACGAGCTGCTCAGCATCCAGGTCGATGGAACCGAAGGGAGCGCGGTGG
>DASSXJ010000244.1 GCA_035703895.1 bacterium
GGTTCGATTCCCGCCGCCTCCACCATGCACCCCGCCGCACCCAACTGCCTTGACCCGGTACAGTGACGAGGATGTCGCCTCGGATCTTCGCCTAGCGCAGCTTAGGAATCACGTCAGTCGCGACCCGCTCAAGGACCGAGAACTGCTCGGGGCGCGGCTGATCGATGATGAACTCGTTGATCCCGACCGCGCTGTACCGGCCAACGATCTCTTGGAACGCAGACACGGTCGACCATGGATCGGGCAACCGCTGACTCGCCATCTGACTTGCCCATCCGTAGAACGACCGCCAGATCGTCTGGGGATCCCGCCCGATCACCGCGCACTGCTCGTCCAGAATCCGGTTGCGCTTGCGAATCTCCTCCACGGTGCCAAACGAGTTCCAGGCGTCTGCGTACTCGGCACAGATCCGAAGCATTCGCGGTCCGTGGGCCCCGAGCGTCAGCGGCGGGCGTGGCTTCTGCACGGGCCGCGGCCGAACATAAGCTCCCTGAAGCTGGTAGTATTTGCCGGCGAAGGTCGTGGTCTCGTTGCGGAAGAGGCTGTCGAGCACCTGTACCGCCTCGCGGAAGCGAACAACCAGCGCGTCGCGCGGCGGAAAGGGGATGCCGAATCGCTCATGTTCGGGGACGAACCATCCGGCCCCGAAGCCCATCTCGAGCCGGCCGTTCGAAATGTGGTCGACAGTGACCGCCTCTTGGGCGAGTAGGCCGGGGTGGCGGAATGTGTTGCAGCTCACGAGGACGCCGACGCGGATTCGCTCCGTGCGCGCCGCCAGGGCGGCAAGCAGCGTCCATCCCTCGTAGTACGGTCCCGTTGGGTTGCTCGGCTGGTTCAGGTGGTCGCAGTCCCAGACGCTGTCGAAGCCGAGGCGCTCGAAGTACTGCCAGCGTTCGACGAGCGTGGGCCAAGGCAGGTTCTGGTCCGTGCAGATGCCGAAGCGCATCCTGCGGGGGGCCATGCTGACCTCCGAGCGGTATGTAACGCATTGGCCAGAATTCCGTGTTGGTTCCTGCACTCCTTCCATAGTGGAAACTCAAAGGGTATCTCGGCGGTTCGAATTCTTTGCCTCCGGGTCTCCTGGCCGAATGCCCGTGAAGATGCCCACGAGCCACACAGCTCGCCATTCTTCCTCTGCGCTCAGCAGGAACCGCCGAATCTCGGCCGGCGTCCAGAGGGGGAGAGGGGCCTCGGTCGCCGAAGGCTGGGAGTAGCTGATGCTTGAGGAGCTCCCGGTAGCGCTTTGCGGTCGACGCCCGCACCCGCACGAGGTGCTTGGCCTCCCACTCTTCGATAACGTGAGAATCTACGAGATCAAACCAGCGGGTCCGGTGCCGCAGGAAAACCCCATTGTGAGAAATGGTTGAGGGTGTCCGCCGGGCGCCCCGATCACGGCGACCGCGGCCCAAGATCAAAACGGGCGAAGGCACTTCACACCTGACGCTATCGGAGGCATTCGTCTCCGTCTGGCGCCAAGTCTTGGTCGAAGGGCAGTCAGAGATCACGCTGGGCCGGCGCCGGTTTCCAGTAGATTTCACGCGGCGCAAGCAACTCCGGAGCGTGGCGTTCACGCACCGTCGACTTCGATTCTTCGGCATCGAGCAGAACCCCGATACCGGATCCCGCTGGGCGGCGATGGCGCGAAAGGGGAACCCGGTCATGCAATTCAGGTACGACGGCCGCTACGTCGCGAACGTCAGCGAGGGCAAAGTATTTCGCTATCCGGCGTGGCGGGCGCTCAAACTCCCTGAATAGATCACACCAACGGGTGGTTGTTCGTATGTTGGCGTGTCAAGTTTCCTTGACAGGATGGACGATCCGCGCTTGTGCTCGAGCCAACAATTGCCGCGGAGGCACCTACCCGGCTCCAGGGCTATGGTTCAGGTGACGGGGAATGTGCAAATTGCAACATGTAATAGCGACCGCTCTGAAGTCTTAGAACGAGCTCCGCTCAATTAGGGGGCAAGTAACTTTCGTCAATGGCGCAGGACGAAATCGCGTTCGGGCATCAGGAGCGCGTAGTGAGGATGAATACCCTTGGACTTCCGATCGAAGTCCCTCAATGCGCTCAAGGCCTCGCCGGGAGAATCAACGATGTGGTACACTTTTTCCTCCTCCGGGCGGATATGCATATTCCTCTCGATGGAGTCGACGATATCCTTCCAGAAGTCCCCAAACATGATCAGCGGCTTGTGGTGACCGTAATAAATTCGCGCCAGCCCCCAGGCCATCCCCCACTCCGAGATTGTGCCTGTCCCCCCATTGAAGCAGATGAACGCGTCGCCGAGGGCGATCAACTTCAGCGTTCGCTCAAGGTAGGTCCCCGTCTTGATCTCCTGATCCAGATAGCTCGATGCTCCCTTGCCGGCTTCGAACTTCGTTGCCAGCATGGGATAAAAGGTCACGCCAATCGTCTTTCCGCCTCCCTCTTTTGCCCCCCTGGCAGCAGCCTCCATTTCGCCCCCGAAACCACCGGACACGATGGTGAGACGGTGCCTCGCCAACAGACACGCCACCTCACGGGCGGCCTCATAGACTGTGTCTCCCAGGCGCGACTCTGACCACCCGAAAACGGTGACGGAGCGAAAATGTTTGAACCGCTGCGAACGGCTCATCCGTGGATCCCTACCTCTCCACGATCTCTCCCTCGCTACCCCTGTTTCACTGCACATCCGTCCACCCGCGCGAAGTCGATGAAGCCCTGCTCCACGTTCGTGCCGACCAATTCCACGCTTACCCGATCGCCGACGTCGAGACCCTGGAACCCACGCACCACTCTGCCCTCGACCGGAGGGCGGACAATGCGCACCCAGGTGCCCTTCCCGGAGGCGCCGGTGACGATCCCTTCAAACCGCTCGCCGACCCGGCGTTCCAAGAGCAGCGCGGCGGCCGATTTCTGCACCCGCCGCTCCACCTTCTTGGCGTTGTCCTCCTGCTCGGTACAATGCCGTGCGAGGACCTGCAATTCGTCTATGCTATAGGGAGCAGGACCACCCGCCATGGCGGCCTTGAGGAGGCGCTGCGTCACCAGGTCCGGAAAGCGTCGGTTCGGGGCGGTCGAGTGGGTGTACGCGGTGATGGCGAGCGCGAAGTGTCTTTCCATTTGCTGGCCGGGAACGTCGACCAGGTACTCGCCCGATCCCAGCAACTTGATGACGCTCAGCGACAGGTCCGGAAATCCCAACGGATCGGCCTGCCGCCGCCTGGCGAGGAAGGCTTCGAGCGCCGCCGCATCGGGGGCTCCTGGCAGGTGTTCTCCGACCCCCGCCGCCAGCTCGACGATCCGATCCCAGCGCTCGGGAGCATGCAGGACGCGGCGGAACGCCGGAAAACCTCTGGCTTCGAGATAGCGCGCTGTCACCCCATTCGCCGCGATCATGAGGTCCTCGATCAGCGCTTCGGCTCGATTCTGTTGCACCGGTTGTAGATCGGTGAGCACGTCGCCGTCGAATACGGCTTGCGATTCAATAGTCTGGAGCGTCAGCGCGCCGTGGTGGAACCGCCACGCCCTCAGCGTCTGCGCGCCCCGGTCCTGCAGGCGGAGCTGGTCCGCCAGCCCAGGGACGACCGCAACCCGCGGAGGCATCGGTCCCTGCCCCGCGAGCCACGCCGCTACGGCGTTGTACGCGAGCTTGCCATGGTTGACCACTGTGGCCCGATACAGATCCGACCCCACCACGGTGCCGTCCGAGTCGGTCACCATCTCGATGACGATGGCCAGTCGCTCCTGGCCCTCTC
>DASSXJ010000245.1 GCA_035703895.1 bacterium
TGACCAGGCGGGGGGTGCCTGAGTTCCCATGCCGGGTCAGCAATATCATGACTGCCGCAAAGACCAGCCCGCCGAAGCCCAACAGGCCGGCCTGAATGATCCCCCGCGCACGGGGGTCGCGGGACGCCGTGCCGGTGAGGAAGAACCCCGCCCCGGCAAGCAACAGCGCGCTGCTGATGGCCATGAGGGAAAGCACCTGAGCCGGAGTGACCGCAAGCAGCGACATCTCGACCCAGGCCCGAGCGGTCAGCATCGCGGCTCCGGCGGTCCACCACGCCACGTACCTGGACCGCGTTTCGAAGTACTTGGCGAGAAGCAGGAAGATCACTGCGACGTGAATCCCGAAAGCGATCGCGAGGATCGCCAATGAACGCTCCATGACGGACAGCCTTGTGTGTTAGTTTGTGCCCGAGAGGAAACGGTCCTGCCAGAGCCGGTGGAGGAGAGGCTGTCGGCCGAGCGGGATGACGCCTTGGAGGGCCGCGCGGACGGGCGCGCCGATCAGGCGGCTTCTTGGACGCTGATGAGCGTCGGGTCGAACCCCGCGCTCATGAGGGCCCGCACCAGGTCGCGTGGATCGCGCTGATCCGCGGTCACGATGACCGCGGGGCCACCCTCTTGGGTAATGGTCGTCAGCCCGGTCAGGTGCGCGCCGGTGGGAGCCAACGCCTTGAGGACCTGGGCCACTCCTTCGCCGATGGTCGAAACGGGCACGATCATCCGCGTCCCGGCCCTGCTGGCGCCAAGCAGCTCGAGAAAGGCGTCAAAGATATCGCTTTCGGTGATAATCCCGACGAGATGGCCGTGATCAAGGACCGGGAGGGCCCCCACGCCGAGGTTCCGCATCAGCGTCGCGGCGTGGACGATCGACGCGTCAATTGCGGTCGTGTACGGGCCAGGGGTCATGACTGTGCCGACCGGCGTGTCCGCCTTGCTCTTTTCGTAGAGGTCCTTTTGTGTGACGATCCCCAGTAACTTTCCCTGGTCATCCACGACCGGCATCCGGCGGATTTTGCGAACGTACATCGTTTGCAGTGCATCCTTTGTCCTCGTCGCCGACGTTGCCGTGACCGCTGGGCTGCTCATCCGATCTTTCACGGTCATCGGAGGCCCCCTCCCGTCTCAAACCCGTATTGTCCGCCTTTACGGTACCATCCAGGCACCGGAGCGCCTATCAGGTGTGGGACGTATTCTCGCCCCCGACGCTGGCGAGGGTGCCATCCGCCACACGACCGAGTCACAATCGGGTGCCGATCCGATTCCCATCTGTTCGACACGACGGTATGTATGAAGTGTGGCGTAGGCCCCGGAGGTGACTTCGATGACCTGGTCCCGCTTACGATCGTCGCCGCTCAGATCACCGTTTCAGTGGGATCCGGTTTACGAAATCGAGGAGCTTCGCCGTGCGCTCGAACGAATTGGTGAACGTACCGCGGGGCCCGAGTCCGCCCCGGCGGCCGACTCGGACTTCGTCCCGCAGGTGGGTCTCTACGATGCCGGGGCCGCCTTTGTGGTGAGGGTGGACCTTCCGGGCGTACGGGCGGGGGATGTGGACATCACCGTTCAGGGGAGCACGCTCACCATTTGCGGCCACCGGGATGCAGGCTACCCGAGCGACATGAGCTGCCTGTTCTCCGAACAGTCGGCCGGACGTTTCGCGCGAACGATCGAGCTTTCCGAGGGCGTCGACGTCGACCACATCAAGGCGACCCTGGAACGGGGAGTGCTGGAGATCGTGCTCCCCAAGAACAAGGCGAACGGGGTCAAGAAAGTGGCCGTCACGGTCTGCAAGGGGGAGTAGATCGCTCGGCCGGGATGGCTCCTGCTTCGGGGCACGGACGAAATGGTGCTCACCGCAGGTTTCCCCCCTGCTTTACCTGACCGGCGTTGACGCTGCTCAAAGCACACGACAGTAGCAGCAGAACAGAACTGTGATGGTGCCGGAGTGTGCTTGAGAACGGCTGGGTAATCGCGGTCCTCGCGGGGGTGTCGCTGCTGCCGCTTGGCGTGGCCTTGCTGGGCTTTTTGCGTCTGGTAGTCACCCGGGCGCGCGGCGACGGGGCCGATCATAGCGATGACTGGCGTCGATTGTAAGATCCGCCGTGGCCGGACTAACGCGTCCGTCGCCGTTCTGGACTGCAAGAATCGGATCGGGCTGCGTCGAATCGGCAGGGAGCGGAAGGGCTGGCCCGGGACTAAGCAGAGCTCTTCACCGAGCAATTACGGCCACGCCGGCGCGGGACGGCGGCGCAGCACCGCGGCCAGGCCGTATGCCAGGGCGAGCGCCAGCATGCCCGCGACGATCTCGGGCCAGTGGTCCTCGGACAGCAGCAACCCGTCGAGTCGCACCGAGAGCGCTGCCCCGGGACGCACGGGCCCGCCGGACCATCGCGCGTAGCGCCGTCCTCGTTCGGTAACAATGCCGACGGCATGCATGCCGGTCCCGGAAACCCGGATACCTTGGTCCACGAGCAGCTCCACGTCCGTCGCGCCGTACGGGAACAGCCACTGCAGCGTAGCCGTCCTGGTTCGCGGCTCGAACCTGAACGCATACGCGACCTCCATCGTACCGGGCAGCACCGGGATCGTGTCCGTAATCGTCTCGTGCGCCACCCGGGGGTCGCGCCACCCGCCGACGAATTCGACCGGCTCAGGACCGAACGGAAGCGGGGACACCAGCGGGAGCGGGAACACAAGGGGATCCTCGTCCGTCACCACGACGGCGCGTTCGGTGGCATTGTGCAGACGCTGAATGACGCTCACGCGAAGCCCACGTTGCAGAGGCTCGACGACGGCGAACGCCACGGTCCCTTGCACGGCCAACCGGTCCTCGGTGGGCTCGAATACTGACAGCTCCACGTCGCGCACGGGGACAGCGGGAGTCAGGACGGCGCGAGCCGTGTACGGGACCCCGCCGTATTGGACCTGCACCAGGAACACGCGGAGGCCGCCGAGCGGCAGACGGGGAAACGTGAAGCGGCCCCGCGGATCGGCCGTCGTGTCCCGTGTCGAAGCGGAACCGTGCTCGACGATCTCCAGGCGCACCCGCTGCCAGGCAACCGGATGCGCCGGGGGCGTTTGATCGAGCACGATGCCGCGGATCTCGCCGGTCCTGCTTGTTGCCGCTATGGCTACGTCGCACGCAGCTACGTTCGTGCCGAGGGCCACACACAAAAGGAGGACCGCGCCCGCTGCCCTTCGTGATATCACCGCTTCACGTGGCCGGCCCTCGGTGGGCAGCGCCAGCGTATCGAGCGTCCTCCGACTAGAACGCCCACCACGTGAACAAGAGAATCGTGTCGTTGTCGCTTGCGTTGCGCCCATTCCCATCGTAATTCGTCGTCCCGCCATTAAACTGCAGGTAATGAGTATATTGCAGTCCGATCCGCACATTGAGCCAGGGATAGCCCGGGTCTGTTGTGTCCTTGCCAAAGGGCGTCCAATCGATTTGCGCAATGATGGCCTGCGAATTCGGGCTGCCGTTTGCGCTACCGGTCAGCGGCGCGGGAGCATACAACATGGGGTCTGTACTCCCAAAGGTGCCAGAATACGCCAGGGTGAGTCCATACGTGTTGTGCCAATAATACGAGGCGGCGATGCGGAACTGATTGAGCGAGTTGGCGGCGTTCGCTGATGTGCCGGCGGCGAAGGACGCAGCCAGAGTTTGCTGCTCGAAAAGGATATTGGCGGTGATGGCGAGGGTGTTCGGCCCGAACGTACGCTGGTAGGTGGCGTCGACCCCCCAATCGAGGTAATTATTTTGCAACGACGGGTCTGGGATGCCCGGGATTTGGTTGAGCGGGACATACATCGCCACCCCGCCAACTTCGAGGAAGTTGTCGCCCCACGTGTGTTGATCGGCGACCCGGAAATACGGGGCAACGCCGGAGATGGTACCCAGGCTCGATGGACTGACGCCCATGAAGCTGAGAACGCTCGTGCCCCATGTTTGGTAGACCCCGGCCTCGGCGTAGAGATTGTTATCGTACAAGGCATATAGACTCGCGCCGTATACACTGGTGCCAAGGATGCTGATCGCCGGGCTCGCGCTCGGTACAGGTCCGACGAACGGCGTTAAATAAGGGAAGGTAAAGCCATTATAGAGGGAGTTGTAGGGATCCCCCCCCGACGGCGTATTGGTGAAATCGAAACCCAGCAAGAGCGAGTGATCCCCGAGACTGAGAGGTTTCGTGATCTTGAAATCCGAGGTTGCCTCAGACGCGGTGAACGACACCCCTGGGACGAGAGAGAACCCCAGTTGTTCAAATCCGCCGACGCCAAAGTTGCCATCGAAGGAATGCCCTCCCGCAATATAAAGAGCAGTACCAGTCCCTAGACCGTTGAAAAAGCCATTCGTGCCGTACCCTGCGGGTGCTGTCGGCAGCGCCGTCGCAGTGAATTGGAAGCTCGGTGAAACGACGAGACTGACCGGAATATGCGCCCACGGGCCGGTGCCCCCATCCAGGGTATAGCCGTTCGCTCTGAAAGAGATGCCGAACGGCGTCAGTTGAGGCCCGAACGCGCCGACATGACAGGCGCTGCACGGCAGACCTGTTTGACCCGCGAAAGCAGGCAGTGCATCGGCGGGCCGGATCCACAAGAACGCGATGGCGAGCGCCAGGGTCCCGAGGAGAGCGGCGCGCGGACTAACGAACCAGCGCAGAATGTCGATATCAAGCGCGCCCCGTGTCCAAGAGCACCATCCACGTCCAGACCTGCTAGCCAACGGCCTGCCCCCCC
>DASSXJ010000246.1 GCA_035703895.1 bacterium
GCGGGGGATTCCCTCAACGGCATCACCGATTCGATTCGTCCGCGGCACGATATCCGCTGGTGTCACGTCCGGCACGAGGAAACCGCGGCGTTTGCCGCCGGGGCAGAGGCGCATCTGACCGGTCGCCTCGCCGTGTGCGCCGGGAGTTGTGGACCGGGAAATCTCCATCTCATCAATGGCCTCTACGACGCTCACCGGAGCCGCGTCCCCGTCCTCGCAATCGCGGCGCACATCTCGAGCCCTGAAATCGGGAGCGGCTATTTTCAGGAGACCCACCCCGAACATCTCTTTCGTGACTGCAGCCACTACTGCGAACTGATCTCCCAACCGGCGCAGATGCCTCGCGTTTTGGAGATCGCGATCCGGACCGCCCTGGCGCGCCGCGGGGTCGCGGTCGTCGTGGTGCCCGGTGACATCGCGTTGAGGGAGGCCGCCGAGCAGCAGCCGCGCCTCCGATTTTCGGAACCGCATCCAAGTATCCGACCCTCGGACCAGGAGCTCGCCACCGCGGCCGGCATTCTCAACGAGGCGCGAAGGGTCACGATCTTGGGTGGAGCGGGCTGCGCTGGAGCACACACCGAGCTGATCGAGACGGCGGGGAAGCTGAAGGCGCCGATCGTGCACGCGCTGCGGGGGAAAGAATTCATCGAATACGACAATCCCTTTGACGTCGGCATGACGGGCCTGCTGGGGTTTTCCTCCGGCTATCACGCCATGATGGACTCCGATGCGCTGTTGATGCTCGGGACCGACTTCCCGTACCGGCAGTTCTTCCCTGAGCACGCGACGATCATTCAGGTCGACATTCGCGGAGAACAGCTTGGCCGGCGTGCGAAGATCGACGTCGGGTTGGTGGGCGATGTCAAAACGACCCTCGGGGCCCTGCTGCCCCAGCTGCTCCAAAAGACCGAGGGCAGACATTTGGAGGCCTCGCTGCAGCATTATCAGAAAGCGCGCCGGGGTCTGGATGAACTGGCGACAGGGGACTCCGGCCGGAAGCCGATTCACCCCCAGTACGTGGCGCGGGTGCTCGACGAGGTCGCGGCGCCCGACGCCATCTTCGCGGTCGATGTGGGAACGCCGACCATCTGGGCCGCTCGATATCTCACGATGAACGGCACACGGCGGCTGCTGGGTTCCTTCACGCACGGCTCGATGGCCGGAGCTCTGCCACAGGCCATCGGCGCGCAACTAACGTATCCGGGCCGCCAAGTGATCACGCTCTCAGGCGATGGTGGGCTGGCGATGCTGATGGGGGATCTGCTGACCCTCCGGCAATTGCAGCTGCCCGTGAAGCTGGTCGTGTTCAATAACGGCGCCCTCTCCTTCGTCGAGCTCGAGATGAAAGCCGCGGGGTTCCTGGATTTCGCCACAGAGCTGCGCGACCCCGATTTCGCGAAGATGGCGGAAGGGGCAGGCCTGTTGGGCCTCAGAGCGGAGACCCCCGAGCACGTGCGCCCGATGCTTCTGCAGGCCCTCAGTCACGACGGGCCCGCGCTCCTCGATGTGGCGGTGAACCGCCAGGAACTATCCATGCCGCCGTCGCTGACACTGGACGAGATGAGGGGGTTCGCCGTGTTTATGGTCAAAGCGGTGCTCAATGGACGCGGTGATGAGCTCATCGACCTCGCCAAGACCAACCTCTTCCGATAGACGAGAGGGGCGCAGACGCGATGTGGGAGCCGAGCCAACGATATCCAGATCCTGCCGTCCGGGTGCTGCATCCGAGCTTTGCAAAGTATCGGCTCGGTCAGGCGGCAGTCGAACGCCTGGCGACGGGATTCCGTTGGGGCGAGGGGCCGGTGTGGTTCGGCGATGGGCGATTCCTGCTGTGGAGCGACATCCCGAACAACTGCATCATGAAGTGGGAGGAAGAGACGGGCGCGATCAGCGTCTTTCGCAGGCCGTCCAACAACGCCAACGGCAACACCCGCGACCATCAAGGCCGTTTGGTCACCTGCGAACACGACACGCGGCGCGTGACGCGGACGGAATACGACGGCGCCATCACCGTGCTGCTCGATCGGTTCGACGGGAAACCGCTCAACTCCCCGAACGATGTCGTGGTGAAATCGGACGGCTCGATCTGGTTCACGGACCCGCCGTTCGGCATACTCGGCCATTATGAAGGGCATCAGGCGGCGCAAGAGCTGCCCGCGAACGTCTACCGCATCGATGGCAAGACCGGTCGGGCGAACGTGATGGCCGATGACATCAACGGCCCGAACGGCCTGGCCTTCTCACCGGACGAGTCTCGGCTCTACGTGGTCGAGTCGCGGGCGTCTCCGCGCAAGATTCGGGTCTTCGACGTGGTGGCGGACGGCACCAAGCTGGCCAACGGCCGCGTGCTGATCGACGCCGGTGCCGGCACGCCGGACGGGTTCCGCTGCGACGTCGACGGTAATCTCTGGTGCGGGTGGGGCATGGGCGAGCCCGAGTTGGATGGGGTGCGCATATTCTCTTCGGCCGGCGAGCCCATCGGGCATATCGCGCTGCCCGAGCGCTGCGCCAACCTTTGCTTCGGTGGGCGATGGCGGAATCGGCTGTTCATGGCGGCCAGCAAATCACTCTACGCGCTCTACGTGAATACGCAGGGGGCGCCGGGCGGCTAGTCCTGCACGAGGGGGTCACCGTCTTCGATCATTCGGACCGATAGCGGACGACCGCCGCTCCGTCCCAGTCGACCCCCGTACCCGGTCGACCTGGGATCACAGCGGCGCCATCGACGATGCGGAGCGGTTCAGCCAGGATGGGCGCGGCCCGGGAGCCGCCGGCGAACCGCGCGCACCGCAGCAAGATCCGCGGCGAGTGTCGGGTACTCCAGCGGGCACCATTCTCTTGCCTGCGTGCACCAGGTCGATCAGCTCCCCCGGGTTTTTCTTGAGGCACAGCTCTGGCTGGCGGGGCAGAGAAAGGAAATAGATTGAGCCTGTCCCAGGTTTGAACATTTGGGGAGTGCTGTCAGCGGAAAATGGCCGTTTCTTTCTTCGGCGCTCGATGTTTGGCGCGCGCTCTCCCGGGAGGGAGGAGAGTGAAAATGGGTAACACGATCATCGCTACTATCGTTGTCGCCCTCTTCACTGGGATGACCGCCGCCGCAATTGGCCAGCCGGTGCAGTCTCCCGGGGTCAGCATTTCGGACGTGGGGCTAGTCGACGGGCACATCTTGCGAGTCAATGTCGCCACGTCGGGACTGGACCCCCAAGCGGCCGAGAGTCCGGACATCACCTTGGAAGCCTGGATCGGTGACGTCCGGGCTCGGGGATCGCTCCTGCTGACGCCCTTGCCGCCCCGCTTTTCGATGGACATCGACTTCCCGGCAGGCGCCGTCCGGGTAGGCGTCGTAAAGGTGGGCGAGTTTACACCGGTCCGGCCGTTCACGGACAACGTGCGATTCCCGGTGCAGGTGACAGTCCGCCAGGGGAATCGCGCGGCGACGGCGAGCCGGAATGTGACGCTGCTCATCCCGACCGTCATAGTCCCTGGAGTAGCGAACGAGCTCAACCGCCAGCACGAGGTGATGCTCTCGCCGTTCATCCGGCGCGGCTACCAGGCCGAGGGGCGCGCTCCCACGCTGTTCCTGTTTCAGTATCCTTCCCACCAGGTTGGGCTGGAAGAGGGGGCCCACCGGCTTGCCGAGTCCGTCCGCCGGGTCGTCCTGGCCCGAGCGTACGCGGGGAAGATCAACGTCATCGGCCACAGCCTCGGCGGCCTGTTGGCCCGGTGGAATGTCCAATTCGATGTAGACGGGTGGGGAACGCTGGTCAGCCGGCTGATACTCGTTGGGGTGCCGAATGAGGGATCCGTCCTGGCGTACACATACCGCAACGTGCCCACCTTTCTCCCGTTTGCCTACTTTGCGCACGCCCCAGCGGCACGCGCGCTGATGCCGACGTTCCCATTCTGGCGGGCTGCCCCGACGGAGCCGTGGTCCATGCCGCCGGACGGGGATAATCCCGCGCTCGCGCAGCTCAACGCTCGCCCGATCCCTAAGGGGGTTCGCGTGTGGGTGTTCTATGGAAGTCGCGGCGGGGATGACTCAAACACCCTGGCCGGTGTGACCGAGGGTGGCCAAAGCCGAGATCTCGCTTCTGGAGACGGCGTCGTACTCGCAGACAGCGCGCAGGGGCTTCCGATTCATGGAGGGAGCGGCGTGGCAGCCCTGATGACTCCGGATGTGGCTCGGGTCAACCTCGGCCCGGTGGGGCACAGTGATCTGTTAGCCGCGGGGGCCGATCGAGTCATTGCCGTGTTGCTCGACCGGGTCCTCGAGACATCCATCCCCCCTTCGCCGCAACAAGTGCCGGATAACACGCGTGAGAATGGCAATAGCCGGTGATGGTCTTCTCGCGCCCCTAGCATCGGTCGAGGGGGCTGCCGATCCGCTGCAGAAACACTCTGCGGTAGATGCGGCAGACGATCCGCGCGGTGGGGCGCCTGCCGGTTGCGTGAGGAGGTAGAGGATGCCGGCTTACCGGGCGAAGGTGCCGTATGGACCAGAGGACCGACGGGCGTGGACCGTTTTGCCGTTTCCCCGCTCGGAGTACGAACGGCGCCTCGCGGAGGTCCGGGATCGTCTTCCACGCCACCGGTTGGCGGCGCTTCTGGCCTTTGCCAACAACAGCGATCCTGGGCACGCTCGGTACCTGGCAAACTTCGAAGCCGGCCCTGGCGAAACGTTCGTCGTGGTGCCGCTCGCGGGCGCGCCGATGCTCACGACCAACTGGTTGATGCACGGCGAACCGATGCACACTTCGATTTGGACGACCTGGCTCGATGATGTCCGTCCCGCAGAGCGTGCCGGTTTCAGCTCGGCACCGGAGACGACCGTGGCCGGTCAGGTTGCCGAGAAGCTTCACGAGCTCGGCCTGCAGCGTGAGCGCATCGGTGTAGCTGGAAACGCGATCATCCCACACGGCGTCCTCACCGAACTTCAGGAGCGCCTGCCGAATGCCGCGCTCATTCCCGCCGATACCCTCCTCCTCGATGTGCGGTCGCGCAAGTCGCCACTCGAGATCGACGTGATGCGCCGCGCCGCGCGGATCTCCGGGCGGATGCACGAAGCGGCAATTGAGACGATTGCCCCCGGCGTCACCGAGCGGGAGGTCGCCGCGAAGGCGCACGGCGTGGCCTTCGCAGAGGGCGCCGATGAGCTCGCGTTCGCGAGCGCGGTGACCGGCGGGCCCCGGGCCGGGCTCAAGCACTGCGCACCCGCGGCTCGCGTGTTTGAAAGGGGCGATATGGTCTTCCTCGACATGGGCGCTGTGCGCGACGGGTACTGCGCGGACGTCTCGCGCTGCCTCGTTGTGGGGGCGCCGTCGGCCGAGCAGCGGCGCTTCCTCGAGACCGGGCTTGCGATGTTCGAAGCGGTCCTCGCAAAGGCCGCGCCCGGCGCACGGGTGCAGGACCTCATCGCCGTCGCCCGGGGCATCGCCGAACGCGCCGGGTTCGCGGACGATTACATGCCGAAGGGGTTCGGCCACGGCCTCGGCTGTTCGCTGTTCGAACAACCCTCGTTGCGGGCAATCAGCGAGGCGGTGCTGGAGCCGGGCAACGTCTTCGCGTTGGAGCCGATGCTGGTCAGGTCGGGCTTTGGCACCGCGGTCGTGGAGGAAACGGTCCTCATGACTTCGCATGGGGCGGAGGCTCTGTCGGGTTGCGTGTTCCGCACCTGGTAATCACGGTCGTGTAACGCTTTGACCTCGCAGTGATCGCTTCGGCATGATTGCGAAATTCGTTGGGTTGCGTCCCCACCACGATATCGTGAAGGGGTATGTAACAACTTTGTTAACGTGGGGCGGTTTGGGAATGCCCACAGATAGACTTGGGTTCGTTGTGATGGTGGACAAAATCGGAGCGGAAGCGCTCCAAGAAAGCAACGAGGTGAGTGCGATGCAGAAGCTTCTGGCAGTGGCGGTGTTGGGTGCGAGTCTGGCATTTGCGTCGGGCGCGGCATTCGCGGAAGATCGTGGGGTTGTTGAGCCGGTGTCCCAGCCGACTCAGCCGGCGACCGTGAGTGTGTACTTCGACTCCAACCCGGGAACGTTCGCGGGTGGTCCCGCACACGACGTTTCGGTTGACGCGAGCCGCGGACAGGAAGGCAACAACCGGTAATCCCTGCCGACCCGCGAAGCAGCCGCCGGGTGCTCGGCTCGGCGGCTGCGGGCGCGGTCGAGACAAGAAGCCGTCAGTCCGCCGCAGCTCCGCCGTTGAGTGTACGACCGGGACTCCTTCCTTGGGACCCTAAGGATCTGGACGCCCGGCAGGCGGCTCTTTTTTCCAATCTCGAAAGATCCGGAGGAGATCCTGCTTAGCGTCCAGAGACAAGTCTTCCTCGGTCAGCCGTCCGACTGTGCGGATGGTCTGGCGCATCTGGTCCAGGTAGATGACGCAATAGCTGCAGTCTTTGAGGTGGTTCTCAAACCGCTGCCGATCGGCTGGAGGGAGAGTGCCTTCCAGATACTCGGTCACCAGTTCCACAAGCTCTTTGCAGGCCATCTCCGAAGGAATTGACATCTTCGCTAATCGCCTCCCTCTCCTTCCTCGAAGTATCGCTCGAGCGCCCGACGCACTCTGGAACGGGCCCTGTGCAGCAAGACGCGCTGATTGACAGCGGAGACCGAGAGGAGGTCGCGGACCTCTTCGGGTGTGCACCCGTTCATGTCCCGCAACGTGATCACCTCACGCTGGGTTGGCGGCAGCGTGTCGATCGCCTGCTGAATGTAGGCTTGGGTTTCCTTCGCGAGCAAGCGATCTTCCGGAGACTCCCCCCAACTCCGAGGAGGCGTGCGCCAGTGATTGGGCCATTGAGGATGGGTGGCATCGAGGAAGCGGTCCGGATCGACGGCCGGCTCGGCCGGTTCTCCGGCGGGGTCCCCCAGGGCCGAAAAGGGGATGCTGCGCCCCTCGCGTTGCATCTGCGTCTTCGTCCGGTTCATCAGGATCCGAAAAATCCAGGTCCGCAGCGAGCTGCGCGCCTCGAACCTACCGATTCCTTTGAGGACGCCCAGCCACGCGTCCTGCACAACCTCCTCAGCTATCGCCCTTGACACGTACATCGAGGCGAGCCTCAACATGGGGACATGATAGCGTGCTGTCAGGATCACGAATGCGTCTTCGTCGCCTTCACGCAGCGCGATGACCAGTTCGGTGTCTTCGTCGGTATGCGCAACGTCGCTTACCACAGGTTATTGCTCCGCGCAGGCACGTCTCGGCCAGACGAACTCTGGCGCGCCACGCTTCTGCTCAAGCCACGCTTCAAAGCCGACCGACTCGGGGCATTCCGCGACGGACGCCGACTCCCCTCCCGCGCGGGTCACCGGAACACGGCGGCAACATCAGGATGTCGCAGCGTGCTACGCCGCCCGGCGTCGGGGACGCAGGGTGGCCACAGGCTGTGGAGACACCGCAGCTTCACGCGCAGTCCCGGCCAGTGCCGGATCGGGTATCTCCTCCATTCTTACGATCGCCGAGGTCCCGTCGACTCGCGCAGCCCTATGCAGGTGGTTCACGGAGACGATCGAGTCGCCAAACCGAGGCGTCGCTTTGATCGTGAATCCGCACGAGCATCGGTACCAACCCATGATCGCCCTCCTCCCTTTTCGTTCCGTTCCGCTCTTCATCAAACCCGTGCCGGCCGGCCGGCATTCCCATCTTGGCCCGCGTGAACACGGTTGTTACACACGCCACGTGTGTAACGATGGCGACAAAGCCGAGACTACATGGCCGAGGTGAGCATCACACTCAACGAAGGGGGTCGACCATGAACACTATGGACGTCAAAGGAGCAGCCGTCGCGATAAACCGCAGAGATGAGGGCGAACGTTCCGCAGCGGAGGTGGCATGGGGCGAACGCCTGACCGGCATCGGCACCGGGATCCTCCGGTATGGGCTGGTGTTCCTCCTCGTCGTGATCGGCTCGATGAAGTTTTTCGCGTTCGAGGCGAGAGGGATCCAGCCGTTAGTGGCCCACAGTCCGTTTCTCAGCTGGATGTATCATGTCTTGAGCGTTCAAGGGGTGTCCAATTTCTTCGGGCTCGTAGAGATTACAACGGGGATCCTCATCGCGCTCCGGCGAGTCTCGCCGAGGGCATCGGCGGTGGGAAGCCTTGCAGGGGTCGTCATTTTCCTCACCACCCTGTCGTTTCTGTTCACAACGCCGGGAGCTTTGACCCCCGGATCCGATGTCGGGGGCTTTCTGATGAAAGATCTGGTTCTGCTCGGTGCGGCTATCTACACGACCGGCGAGGCGCTCCTCGCGTCGAACTCTTAACTGGACGGCCCCGTTGCGGACATCGGTGTGGGAGGGGGTCGAGCATCGTCCATCAGGGACCTTCGTTTGGGCATCCCCAGTCCGTCGGGCGGGGGATAGTGTGATGTCCAAGCCTCGTGCTAGAGTGATCGAAATGGGGAGCCGCGGATCTATCTTTTGGGCGCCGCAGGGTAACGGACGATAACATGAGCCACGTCTTTGTCTTGCGGTTCAAATGTGCCAAGTGCGGCGAAGTCTGGAAGGTCCTGACCTCGCCGCCGAAGCCCGAGCCGGCGTCCTGCTGCCCGCGGTGTGCGAGTTTCGTTCGGGAGTTCGCTGGGCTGGAGGCCGCGCGGCCGGCTGGGACCCCAAGACAGCAGGCCTCCTCGCCACTCGACCGCTTTCACTAACGGACCCACCCTCGAAGGTCCCCGGGCGAGCGGAATCGCGCCTTTCCCCGGAGCGTAACCCAGAGCGGGGCATCAGAGATGGCTGAGCGGCTGGGAGACGAGGGCATCCAGCGGTTCCTCGCGACGAAAGACGTCGTCGTGCTCGCGACGGTACAGGCCAATGGCTCGCCCCTTGCGATGCCCGTCTGGTTTCTGCACGGCGTCGACTCGCTCACCATGATCAGCGAGGCCAACACGCAGAAGGTCCGAAACCTCCGGCGTGATCCTCGGGTCTGCGTCGTCGCCGAGGCCGGGGGCCCCGCGGGCCTACGTAGTGTGACCATCCAGGGTCGTGCCGAGTTCCTCCCCGAGTCGGATGAGCGGCGCGCGCTCGCACGCGCGTTCCTGAAAAAGTACCACCCAGAGCTTGGGCGACGGTGGGGAGGCGATGTGATGCCGCCGGATCGAGTCATGTTTCGGATTGTCCCGGACCGGATACGAAGCTGGGGTCGGTCGGCCTAACCCGACGCCCGAAGAACTCGAGCCGCCGGCCTCGAGTGACTTGGGACGCTTTGCGCACGAAGCCCCCTTGGACGCGCGCCAAGATCGTGGCGCCTATACCGAACGTGTGAGGCCTCCGTCGACGCGGAGGTTCTGCCCGGTGATATAGCCGGCTTCATCCGACAGCAGGAAAGCGATGGTCTTGGCGATTTCGTCCAGCTTCCCGGCGCGTCCCATGGGGATTCGCTGTACCGTGTCGCCATCCACCGGATAGCTTTCGATAAACCCGGGCAACACGCTGTTCATACGAATCCCGTGGGACGCATACTCATCTGCGTACAGTTTGGTGAAGCTCCCCAGCGCCGCCCGCAACGTGGAGGACACGGGGAAGGTTCGGCTTGGTTCGAACGCCGAAAACGTCGAAATGTTGACGATGCTGCCACGACCTTGGCGCAGGAACACCGGGGTCACGAGCCGCGCCATCCGCACGACGTTCAACAGCAACAGATCCATTCCGGCGAGCCAGTCGGCGTCGGAAATCTCCAGCAGCTTGCCCTTGGGCGGGTGGCCGGTGGAGTTGACCACCGCATCGAGCCGGCCATAGCGTTCGAGGCTGGCTTCGACGAGGTTTTGCAGGTCGCGAGGGTTGGACACCGAGCCGGCCAGGCTGAGAGCGTTGTGCGCGTGCGCCACCGCCGGCGCTCCAGAGGGGGACAGGACGGCAAGCCGGTATCCGCGGGCGGCGAGTTCGTGGGCAGCCGCGGCGCCGATGCCCCGGCCGGCGCCGGTCACGATGGCGACTTTCTGTATGCCTCCCTCCATGACGGTCCTCAGCATACCACGGTACGAAGGGGCAAACTACACTCCCGGCGTGTGCCCCCCGTCGATCATGACTGTGGTGGGGCGTCGGGTGGGGGGGCGGGAAGCTGTTCGAGGTACCCGGCGAATACCTGATTCCCGAGGGCCCCCGGCCGGCGCTGACGAATGAGATCGACCGCAGCTTTTCCGTCGATGTGTAGAATCTTCATCGCCACGAGCGCGTTAAAGAGGCCCGAACGGCTCTTCCCCTTATGGCAGTGCACCAGCACTCGGTGTCCGTCCCGGATCGAGCGCACGGCCAAGTCCGTCAGCGCATCCATGATCTTCATGTCCGGCAATCTGGCGATATCCTCGATGGGCCAGAAGATGTAGAGGATCGAGTTGGGGATTGTCGGCACACCGGGATCCAACGTCCCGTAGAGATCCACGACCACGTCGATGCTCCGCTCGAGGATGGGCCGCCAGTCCGCCGCCTCCTCGGGCGCGCCGCTCTGGTACAGCTGGTTTTCGAGGATTTCGAAGATCTCCATGAG
Organism: bacterium; assembly: GCA_035703895.1. Taxonomy (NCBI): domain Bacteria; species bacterium. The sequence goes on from DASSXJ010000246.1 coordinate 10,494, forward strand.
ACCCCACGGATTCTTGCCATCATCTTCTCTAAGGGCTCCGCCAATTCTTCCCTCGGAGCGAGGGCTACGGGGGGGATAAGGAAGGGCATACATCCTGTTGGAACAGGTGCGTGCCGTCATCCTTCTATCTAATAATCGCGCGCCTGTCCCAGCGGGGTGACGCACATGAAGATTGTGTGGTCTCAGTTTCTCACGGCAGTCGTTCTCCTCGTCATGTGCGGGCCGGCCGTAGCAGCCGATCAAGGGATCAGCGTTCACACGCTGATCCAGGATCCCGCGAGATATGACGGCAAGGTGGTGACCGTTGTCGGGACGATCACCGCCTATCGAGAACGGGTCTCCAACGCGGGGAACCCGTATACGACCTTTCGTCTCAGCGACGGCGACGAGTTTGTCGCCGTGTTCTCCTGGAACAAACAGGGCTTCAGCAACGGGCAGCGGGTCCGGGTGACCGGGACATTCTCGAAGATCCGGGAGGCGGGGACGTCCCCAGTCGGGAACGAGATTCAGGCCTACCGGATCGAGGCGCTGCCCTAAGCACTACGATCCGGGGATCTTTTCGGCTTCGGCGACGATCCTTCCCTGTTGGTCGCGCGTGAGGTGCCGCTTCGCCCAGCCGGCCACGGCCGCGATCCATGAGCGACGGGTCGGAAACGCGTTCGTGGTCGCGGTGGCCGCTCCGCGGATGCTGAGCGGGATCGGGAACCCCTTCACACGAACCCCGGCCAGGGTCCCGGTGAAGGTGCAGGACTTGCGAATGCACGCATAGCCCCCATAGGCAAATGTCGCCCCGTGAGTGGTCAGCGTGATGAGCCCGATCGCCCAGGTGCCGGTGAAACTTCCCACGACGGGAACCCCCCCAAACCGCCCTGCCACGACCCCCGTCGAAAACCATGGGGTGGGCGTCGATGTAGAGGCGAGCCTGATCGGCAGGTTCAGCTGATCTTCGGCGGGCCCCGTCGATCCGGGCGCGGCCAGCGCCGGCGTGGCAAGCGATAGAACCAGCACGACAGTCAGAACGATTCGCCGCATGAACGTCCTCCCGGACTCTCCGTATCTACCTTATTATTGCTACATACCTCAAATCGATCTCTCGTAGACCTGTGCGCAACCCCCCACGTGAGTGCGCGGTCGCCGGAGCGTGCAGGGACCGGGCCGTGGGAGACGGAACGCCCCGTCGGAATTCGACGCGGGAGGAGGGAGACGCGTGGACGAGGTGAGATCTTTGACGGCTGTGATCACGGGCGCGGCCGGGGGGATCGGCCGAGCGGCCGCCGAGAAATTCGCGGCGAGCGGGGTCCAGGTCGTCGCCGCCGACCTCCGGCCGCCGCAGGCCACGGCGGACGGGATTGCCGCGCGCGGCGGGCGGTGCATCGCGCTCGCGGTCGATGTGGCGGACCGGGCGCAGGTGGGCGGCATGATCGCGGCCGCGGGCAGGCAGTTCGGAGGGGTCGACATCCTGGTCGCCAACGCGGGGATCGGCTTTCCCGACCCCATCCTGACGATCTCCGAGGAGAATTGGGACCGGGTTCTCGCTGTCAACCTGAAGGGCGCCTTCCTCTGCGCGCAGGCTGCGCTGCCCTCTATGGTGGAACGGCGGCGGGGAGCGATCGTGCTGGTGTCGTCTATCGCCGGCCGCCGTGCAAGCTTGACGAACGGCGCCCACTACACGTGTTCGAAGTACGGGCTGATCGGACTGACCCGCCACCTCGCAACCGAATTGGCGGGGACGGGGATTCGGGTCAACTGTGTCTGCCCGGGCCCGACAGAGACGCCGTTGCTCTGGCAGGTCGCAACGGCGGAGCAACGAACGGATTTTGCCCGCAAGACGCCCCTCGGGCGCCTGGCCCATCCCGATGACGTCGCCGGCGTGATCGTGTTCCTGGCGGGGCCCGGCGCACGCCACGTCCACGGCGCCATCGTGGACGTCAACGGCGGCCTGTACTGACGCCCCGCTCGGCGGCGGGGTGTGGCTAGGGTTTGGGGAGCGGCGGTAGCGTTCCGGTCAGAAGCCACCGGACCTTTGCGTGCAGGTCCTCCGCATCCGGCACCCAGAAGCTCAGCGGCATCCGCATGATGCTGTCGAACAGGGTGGCGGGATGGCCTTCGATGGTTTGAGCGGAGACGGCGTCGGGCGCCAAGTGGTCGATCTCGTGCACCCAACCGAGCAGTTGCTCGCTCGTGAGATCGGTCCCCAACTCGGCACGCGCGGTGCTGATGATCTGCGGGAGCCGGACCCATACCTGAGGACGGTGAACCGCCGCGAGGGCCGCGCGCAAGAAGTGTTGCTGCCGGCGGATCCGCCCGATGTCGCCCTCGGGATCGTTTCGGAACCGAAGGTATTGCTCGGCGTGCGGTCCGTCCAGCACTTGGGGACCGGGAAAGAGATTGATGAACAGGCCCTGTTCGTGATCGTTATAGAGCATCCGCTTCTCCACCGTGATCGGGACGCCGCCGATGACATCGACGAGGTGGCGGAGGGCGGGGAGGCTGAAGACGAAGTAGTGCGCGACGGGCACCCCCAAGAGCTTCACCACAGCGGCGCGTGTCCGACCGACCCCGCCGGACGCGTACGCGTGGACGAGTTTGGTGTAGCCGACGCCTTGAATGGTGACTCCGATATCCCGTGGCACCCCCAACACCCTGGCCTGATGGCGGACCGCGTCCCATTGGGCGACCATGATGGAATCCGTGCGGTGCTGGTCCTGGGTCAGCCCGACAATGAGGAAACGCTCGTCGCCGTGCGGCACCGGCGGGCGCCCGGTGGGCTGCGCCGCCGGCGGCAAAGTCGGGCGGGATGGCGGCCGCAGCGGTCCGGGAGCCAGGACGAGCGCGAGCAGAAGGACCGCGCTCGCGGCGACCGCGCGCCGCACCGTGGCCAACCGACGAGATGCGTCCTGGAGATGCAATAGGTTAATACTGGGTCCGCTAGGGCTGCGCTGCGTCATGAGCCTCCGAGTGCACACGGCGAGTCGACGCAGACGGGCGCCGCGGCGAGCGTGCAGCTTTTCGTCAATCTGTCGTCCTGTCCCATCTCTTCGCCACCAACACGAAGGTTCCTTGGGGATTCCGGATCAGCAGGAGGCATTCATGCGTAACGGGAAAGAATCCGGTGCCGCCTGCGTTCTCAGTACAAGCGAGGTGCATCATCATGGCGTTCTCAGTCATTGGACAATCGCTTCCCAGGGTAGATGGGGAGGAGAAGATCACCGGCCGCGCCCGATTTACCGGGGATCACGAACTCCGCGGCCTGCTCCACGCCCGTCTCGTCCTCAGCCCATACGCGCACGCTCGGATCCGCCGGCTCCCGACAGCAGCCGCGCGCGCGGTTCCGGGGGTGGTGGCCGTGTTCACGTCGGACGACCTCCCATTCGGCGACGAGGTGCCCAACACGCGCGGGCGCTGCCTCTTGGCCCGCGGCGAGGTGCGCTTCGCCGGCGATCCCGTGGCGGTGGTGGTCGCGGAGTCTGAAGCCGCCGCGGCGGATGGGGCGGAGCGCCTGGCGGCCGCGGTCGAGTTCGACCCGCTGCCGGCGCTTGTGGATCCTGCGGCCGCCGCAGACCCCGAGGCGCCGTTGGTGCAGCCCGGGCTCGCCGGCAAAAGCTCCGAGGCGAGCCTTCACGCAGCGGTGAAGGTGGACGACGATCCCGGAGACCAGAAGCCCAGCAACGTGAGCAGTCGTGTCCGCTTCGTACGCGGAGACATCGAGCGAGGGTTGCGCGAGTCGGACCTGGTGATCGACCGGACGTTTCGCACGTCCATCGTGCACCAAGCCTACATCGAGCCGCATGCCACGGTCGCAGACTACGACGCGGCGGCCAAGCGATTGACCCTGTGGACGGCGACCCAGGCGCTGTTCTACTCGAGAGAGCATGTCTCCCAGGTGCTTGGGTTGCCCGAGTCCTCCGTCCGCATCGTTCCTATGCCGGTGGGCGGGGGCTTTGGAGCCAAGATCCTCCTGCTCGAGCCGCTCGCCGGTGCGCTCGCGATGGTGTTGCGGCGGCCCGTCCGGCTCGTGCTGACACGCTCGGACGAGTTCCGGACCGCCACGCCCGCCCCGCAGTCGACCTTCGAGGTGCGGCTCGGAGCGAAGCGCGACGGGACGTTCGTCGCCCTTCGGGCGCGGCTGCTGTTCGACGCCGGGGCGCTCCCTGGAGCCCCTCTCAATATCGCCGCGTTGATGCTCGGCGGCATGTACCAAGTCCCGTATCTGGACGTGCAGGGGCGCGAGGTCCTCACGCACAAAGCCCCGGTCGGCGCGTACCGGGCGCCCGGCGCGCCTCAGGCGGCGTTCGCCTTGGAGTCCGTCATCGACGATCTCGCCCGCGCGTTGGGTCACGATCCGATAGAGCTTCGGCTGCAGAACGCTTCCAAGGGCGGTGACCCGATGCCGAGCGGCGAGACATGGCCCCGGATCGGCCTTCGGGAATCGCTGGCGGCCCTGCAGGAGGATCCGCTCTGGCGAAATCGGGGCCGTGACGGGCGGGGGATTGGGGTCGCCGCGGGTGGGTGGTTTGGTGGGATGGAGCCCGCGAGCGCCTGCGTCCGGCTGAACACCGACGGCACCATGCATGTGGTCGTCGGGTCCGTGGATATCAGCGGCACCGCCACGGGGCTGGCCCAGGTCGCCGCCGAAACGCTCGGCGTCCCGCTCTCGCGGGTTCGGATGATCGCCGGCGACAGCGACAATGCGCCGGCCGCGGGCATGTCCGGTGGGAGCAAGATCATGTATACCGTCGGCTCGGCGGTGGCAAAAGCGGCACAGGACGCGCGGCAGCAGATCCTCGCGCTGGCAGCCCGGCGCCTCGAAGCGGCCGAGGGGGACCTTGAAATCGTGGACGGGACGGTGCGGGTCCGGGGTGTTCCCACGCGGACGGTGGCGATCGCGGAGCTGGCCAAGCTCCAGTCCGGGTTCGGGGCCAGCTATCCCCCGGTGTTCGGGGTGGCATCCGAGGCCATCGTTCAGCGCGCCCCCGCGTTTGGGGTGCATGCCGCCCGGGTCCACGTCGACACCGACTCCGGACGGGTCCGGGTCATCGAGTACGCAGTCGCCCAGGACGTTGGGCGGGCCATCAATCCCGCCGCCATCTTCGGACAGATCCACGGGGGAGTGGCCCAGGGGATCGGGTGGGCCCTGCTGGAACGGATGATCTACGACGAGCACGGCTCGCTCGCGACCGGATCGTTCCTCGACTATGCGCTGCCGCGAGCGGCGGATATCCCGGCGATCCGGACCACCCTGGTCGAAGTGCCCTCCGAGCGGGGTCCGTTTGGCGCGAAGGGGGTCGGGGAACCGCCTGTGGTCCCTGTGGCCGCGGCGATCGGCAATGCCATCGCGGACGCGACGGGAGCTCGGGTCGAATCGCTTCCCATCGTTCCGGAGACGGTAGTCCAAGCTCTCGCCCGCACGGAGCGGGCGTGACCACGGTCACCGTTCCCATTGCGGTCGTCGGCGGTGGCCCCGCCGGACTTGCGGCCGCAGGGGAGTGCCACGCCGCGGGTAGCCGGGCCCTGCTGCTTGAGGAAAGGCCGGTCCTCGGCGGGCGTGCCGTCATCGTGCCAGGGGCACGCGGCTTGGCGGAGGGGTTGATGCGCGACCTCCGGTCGACGGAGGTGTGGCGGAGCAGTGCGGTCTGGGGCCTGTTTGGGCGTACCCTCACCGTCCTGCAAAACGGGCGGACGCAT
>DASSXJ010000247.1 GCA_035703895.1 bacterium
CCGGGGTTCCGAGCCCGGGGTCCGACAGGCTGCCCGTCTCCGGGGGCGCCACGTCCTCCATGTCGAGGGGCACCGCGACCCGCATGCCCTCCACTCTGATGGCGCCGAGCCCGTCGGTGGGGCAGCCGAAGACCTTGCGGCGGCCCCAGGCACCGGCCCGCTCGAGCTGCACCCGGTTGGGCCGCAGGTGCATCATCAGGGACCCCACCGGCTCGCCGCCGTGGCCCAACTCCGCGTTCGGCCCGTAGACGCGCGCGACGACCTCCGGGGCCTGCATCAATGCCAGCGGCGCGATGGAGGGGATCACGAGCCCGCGCTGGCGGCGGAAGCGTCTCGCGACGAGCTCCACGATTCCGGCGTTGCCGGCGTGGCCGTTCATGATCGCGATCCGGGGGAACCCGTGGCGAAGGAGACAGTCCACGGTGTCCTCGAGCACGGCATCCAGCGTCGACTCCCTGAGCGTGATCGTGCCGGGGAAGTTGCGGAAGTACTCGGAATAACCGTAGGGAATCGTCGGCGCCACAACGTCACCGGTCAGCTCCGCCGCCCGCGCGGCGATCTCGTCGACGATGGCGTAGTCACCCATCGGGCTGTGCGGGCCGTGCTCCTCGATCGAGCCGAGGGGGATCACCGCGGTGACGCGCGAGGCGATCGCCTCCCGAGCCTCGGTCCAGGTCATGTCGCCCAATCGCATGATCGTGCCCCTTCCTTCTATTTTTCGATCCAGACGTGATTGAGGTAGCCGACGCTGAAGGCGCCGAGCCCCCCCGGCAGCCTGACATACCCTTTGACGGAGCTGCGCGCCGCCTCGGCCTGCGGGCGCCAGACGATGAAGATCCACGGCGCTTCCTGGAAGAGGACGCGCTCCGCGTCGGCGTAGATCGCTTTGCGCCTCGTCCGGTCCGTGATGCGCTGCCCTTCCTCGAGCAGTTGATCCAGCCGCTCGGCCTTGAACTTCACCGCCGCCGCGTAGGCCGTTCCCGTCGAATGGAAGTAGCGGTAGTAGAAGTCGGGGTCGGCCCAGGGCAGGCTCAGGCCGTCCATCATCATCATGAAATCCCCGGTGACCCGCTTCTGGAACAAGGTCGCGACATCGTTGATCTTGAGGTCCACCGTCGCCCCGAACGAGCGCAGCATGGTCGCGACCACCTGCGCGGTGTCGAGATGCACAGTGAGGTTGGCAGATTCGAGCACGAGATGGAGGTCCCCAGGACGCTGGACCCCGGCCTCCTTGAGCAGCGCGAGCGCCCGTTGGGGATCGTACTTCCAGACCTTGCTCGTCTCAGGGTTGTAGGCCCACGCGTCCTTTCGAAGCAGAAAGCCGTCCATCAGCTGCGCCTGTCCGCCGAACGCCGTCAGGCTCACGGTCTGCCGATTGATCGCGAAGTTGAGCGCCTGCCGCACTTTGGGGTTGGTGAGGGGCGGGCGCGTGGGGTTCAGCCGGATCATGTTGAAGACCTCGAACCCGCGGTAGACGCGGAACCCCCGCTCACGCATGAGGAACTCGGTGTCCTGCCACGGCAGATACTCCACGAAGTCGGACTGTCCGCTCCTGAGCGCGTTGACGCGGGCGCGGTCGTCCAGGATGGGGACCAGTTCGACGCGATCCAGGCAGGCGGGGTCCCACGCTTTTGGATACCGCTCCAGGACGTATCGGACATTGGGTTCATAGCTCGTCAGCCGGAACGCGCCGGTCCCGTTCATCGCTTTTTTGAAGTCCCCGCCGGCGTCGGCCCATTTCTTGCTCACGATGAACGTCTCGCGGCCGGCGAGGATGTCGAGGAACGTCGCGCTCGGGTGCTTCAGGCGCACCTCGACCGTGTACTCGTCCTGCGCGCGGGTGCTCTCGACGAGGTCCTCGAACTCCTTTTGCCGGGTCGCTTTGGTCTGCGGGTCCAGGATCCGCTTGAAGGAATAGAGCACGTCCGCGGACGTGAGCGGCGTTCCGTCGTGGAACGTCACATTCCGGCGCAGCTTGAAGATGTAGACCGTGGGCTGGGGCTGCGTCCACGACTCCGCTAGGCCCGGCCCGAGGTTGCCGCGGGCATCGTACTCGACGAGGGTGTCGTAGACGTTCCCCTGCAGCGAAGAACTGGTGGCCCCGAAGTTGAGATGAGGATCCAGCCCGGTCGGATCGCGGTAGAGCCCAAACCTCAGGACGCCGCCCTGCACCGGGCAGGCGGACGCTGGCCCGGGCGCTCCCCCGACCACGGCGGGCACTCCCAGGACCGCAACGACCAGCACCCCCGCCAGAATCTTCCTTCCCATACGCACGGCGCTCCCTCCCATCGGCGGGACCGGCGCGATCAGCCGGTCCCGGGTCTTTTGTCTCTTCGATGCCGGCCGTCCCGGTCCCGGCCTCTATACCGATCCCCGCAGCCGTGGGTCGAGCCAGTCCCGCAGCGCGTCCCCCAGCAGGTTGAAGGCGAGCACGGTGCCCGAGACGATCGCCGCGGGCCAGATGACCGGCCAGACGCTCAGGGTCATGAACCGGCTCGACTGCTCGATCATGCGTCCCCACGACGGGGCCGGCGGTGGAGCCCCGAGTCCCAAGAAGCTCAGCCCCGATTCGAGCAGGATGGCGTGGCCGAGGCCGAGGGACGCCTGCACGAACAAAGGCGCGGCGATATTCGGCAGCACGGCGCGGCGCAGGATCCGGGCCGGGCGCGCGCCTTGGGCCTGCGCGGCCTGCACATACTCGGTCTCCCTGACGGAGAGCGTCGCGGCGTGGGCAACGCGCGCGAACCGAGGGATGTAGAGCAGGGCGATGACCAAGATGACGTTGACCACGGACGGCCCGAGGAAGGTGATGACAAAGATCGCGAGGAGGATCGGAGGGAAGGAGAGCAGCCCGTCGGCGATCCGCATCACGACGAGATCGACCACCCCCCCGAAGAACGCCGCGGCGCTACCGAGCAGGGTCCCGATGCTCACCGCCAGCCCGATGCTGGCGATGCTGACGAGGAGGGTGATGCGGGCCCCGAACGCCACCCGGCTGAGGATGTCCCGCCCGAACTCGTCTGTGCCCAAGAGGTGCACCGGAGACGGCAGCGCCATCCTGAGGAGCGGGTCGATCGTCTCCGCGCCGTAGGGGGTGAGGAGAGGCGCGAGGGCCGCCAGCGCCGCCACTATGCCGACGACCGCCGCCGGCACGAGGAGCTGCAGCCGGCGAACGCGACGGCGGCGGGCCCAGTCCGCCGGGGCGCTAACCGTACCGGATGCGAGGGTCGATAACGGCATAGGTCACGTCGATCAGCGCGTTCGTGCCGATGAAGATCGCGGCCGCGATCAGCACGACCGCCTGGATGATCGGGTAGTCGCGCTGGCCGAGCGCCTGGAGCAGGAACAGGTTCATCCCGGGCCAGTTGAAGATCGTTTCGACGAGGACGCTGCCCGCGAACATCGCGCCGACCTGGAGGCCGAGGACCGTCAGCACCGGCAGGAGGGCGTTGCGCAGCACGTGCTGGCCGACCACGCGCGATTCGGCGAGTCCTTTGGACCGCGCCGTCCGCACGTAGTCCAACGACAACTGCTCGAGCACAGACGAACGGGTCATCCGCATCGCGGTCGCCATCGGGGCCGCGGCCAGTGCTACGGCCGGGAGGACGAGGTGGATCGCGAAGCCGCCGGGGCTCTCCCCGGGGCCCACGTAGCCGCCCGGAGGCAGGAGCTTGAGCCACAGCGTGAAGATCGAGACGAGGATGGGGCCGATCACGAACACCGGGACGGAAAACCCAAGCAGTGTCATCCCGGAGACGAGGGGATCCATGAACGTGCTGCGCGCGCGCGCCGCGTAGACGCCGGCCGTGACCCCGAGCGCCGTCGAGAGCACGGCGGCCGGCACGATGAGCTGGAGCGTGCGGAGGAGCCGCACCGAGAGGTCGCCGGTCACCGCGCGGCCGGAGACGAGCGACCGGCCGAGATCCCCTTGGACGAGGCCGCCAACCCACCCGAGATACTGGACGAGGACCGGGCGACTGAGCCCCAGCTGGTCCCGGACCCGCTGCAGCTGATCCGGGCTCGGGTGCGCGTCGAGCCCGCCCAAGATAATCTGGGCCGGATCGCCGGGAAGCAGATACACGGAAAAGAAGACAACCGAGCCGACCAGCCATAGGAGCACGGCCGCGCTCAGGAGCCGCTTTACCAGATACCGTTTCACCGCGTCGCCTCGGGAAGCATCCCGGCTACAGTCGAACCGCAGCCGGCGTGGGGAAACTCAAAGGCGGACTTAGAGGAAGCAACATCAAATATCCTGCATGGTGTGACGAGGAGGTCCGGCATGCGTGCGCTGTTTGACCTGGACGGGCAGCAGACCTCGGAGACCGATGTCGCCGTGATCGGTGCGGGGATCGTCGGGCTGGCGACCGCATTCTACCTCGCCAGGCGCGGACGGGCCGTGACGGTCTTGGAACGGCGCACCGTCGGCTGGGAGGCGTCGGGACGCACCGCGGCAGGGGTGCGCCAGCAAGGCCGTGATCCACGGGAGCTCCCGCTCGCGATGGCCGCGGTCGAGGTGTGGGGGACGTTGGAAAAGGAGCTGCAGGGTCACACGGGATACCGCCGTGACGGCAACGTCTTCGTCGCCATGAGCCGCGACGAGATGACCCGACTGGAGGAGCGGGCGGCACGCGAGTGCGCGTTAGGACTCGGGGTCGAGATGTTGACGGCCGCACAACTGCGCGCGCGGCTGCCGGCCGTATCCGATCGGTGCGCGGGAGGAAAGTACTGCCCCACCGACGGCATCGCCGAGCCCACGCTCGTGATGCCCTCGCTTGCGCGCGCCGTCGAGCACGCGGGGGGACGGCTGCTCGCGGAGACCGAAGCGTTGGATTTCACGGTGGAGGATCGGCGGGTCGTCTCAATCGTGACCGACGGCATCGAGGTGCGCCCGAGGGTCACGGTGCTCGCGGCAGGACCCTACACACCGCTCCTGGCGATGCGCCTCGGCGTGACGCTGCCGATTACCCCGGTTCGATCGCAGCTCATACGGACGGGGCCGACCGGACCCGTGTGCAAGGAGTTTCTCATCTCGCGTGAGTTGGGCGTCTATTGCCGGCCCGCTTCCGGTGGGGCGATGTTGATCGGTGGAGATGTCATGCGCGGCGAGACCGACCCCCGCGCCGCGCGCGAGAGCGCCCTGCGCAGGATCAGCGCGTGCATCCCCGCGCTGGAGGGCGTCCCGGTCGAGCGGATGTGGTCGGGGTTGCTGGATGTGACGCCGGATGAGGTCGCGATGATTGGCCCCCTGCCGGGTTTCCGGGACTGCTTCGTCGCCGCGGGGTTCAGTGGACACGGCTTCTGTCTCGGCCCCGGGGTCGGCCGGTCTGTCGCCGAGTGGATCGTGGACGGGAAGCCATCGCTTTCGCTCGATGCGCTCTCGCCGGACCGGTTTGGGCCCCCGACGGCGCATGCCGGGTAGCCCCCGAGCGCGATGAACGTCGCGGCGCTTCTGACGAAGGCGGCGCGGACCTATCCCTTGCGGCCAGCGCTTACGTGCGGGGACCGCCAGGAGACCTACCAGGGGTTCCGGGCGCGCGTGGGGTCGTTCGCCGGGGGTCTCCAGGCGCTCGGCGTCGGGACGGGCGATCGCGTGGCGATTCTCCAATCGAACGGTCCGGCGCTTCTCGAGACGCTCTTCGCCGCGTTCACGCTGGGAGCGGTGGCCGTCCCGATCAACGCGCGGTTGCACCCGCGCGAGGTCGCCGTGATCATGCAGGACAGGCGGCCGCGCGTACTGGTGGCCGACTCCGAATTCCTTGCGGGGCTGGACGGCGTGCGCGGCGAGATGCCGCCGGTAGAGCTGGTCGCCTCGGAAGCCGCCGGCGGCGCCCTGAGCTACGATCGCGTGCTGTCGATGGGAGCCTCGGATGTTGCCGACGTGGAGGTGGACGCCGGTGCGGTGGCCTGGCTGTTCTACACGTCGGGCACGACGGGCCGGCCGAAAGGCGCCATGCTGACCCACCGCAACCTTCTCGCCATGACGATGAACGTGTTCGCGGACATTTACCCATTTGCTGCCGCCGATGTCGTCCTCCATGCCGCGCCGTTGACGCACGGCAGCGGGTTGTACGCCCTACCCGCGATCGCGAAAGGGGCGCACAATATCATCTTCCCGCCGCGGTCGTTCGACGCGGGAGCACTCCTCCGTGAGATCGCCGAGCGCCGGGTGACGGTGATCGCGTTCCTCAGTCCGACCCAGGTGACCCGCCTCGTCCGTTCTCCGGAGCGGCCGCGGCACGATCTGTCGAGCCTGCGCGCGATCGTCTACGGGGGGGCGCCGATGGCCGCGCGCGACGTCGAGGACGCCGTCGCCGCGTTTGGCCCCATCCTGATCCAGCTGTACGGGCAGGGGGAAGCGCCGATGACGATTACCGCGCTCGACCCGGCCGTCCTCGGCGACTCCGCGGAGCCCCGCCGGTTGAGTTCGGCGGGGACGCCGCGGACGGATGTCGAGGTGCGAATCGTTGACGGGACCGGCGCGCCGCTTCCGCCGGGCGCGGTCGGCGAGGTCGTCCTGCGGGGCGAGGTCGTGATGGCGGGGTACTGGCGGAACCCCGAGGCGACGGCGGAGGCCCTCCGCAACGGATGGCTGCACACGAGGGACCTGGGGTATCTCGACGACCGCGGGTATCTCTTCCTGCAGGACCGGACGCGCGACGTCATCATCACCGGCGGCGCGAACGTGTACTGCCGGGAGGTGGAGGACGTGTTGCTCCGGCATCCGGCGATCCACGACGCGGTCGTGTTCGGGATCCCCGACGATGAGTGGGGGGAAGCGGTGATGGCCGTCGTCGTGCTCGCCCCCGGCGCGGACCTGGGCGAAGCGGCGACGATTGCGTTCTGCCGGGACCATCTCGCCGGCTACAAGAAGCCCAAACGGGTCGAATTCGCCGCGGAGATCCCACGCAACGCGTACGGAAAGGTGACGCGGCGTGAGCTGCGAGAACCGTACTGGCAGGGGCGGGCGCGGCGGATCTAACGCGCGCCCGGATGGGGGACGATGACGATCGGTCGCGGCAACTTGAGAGATCGGACCGCCGTGGTGACGGGCGCCGCCTCGGGGCTCGGACGGGCCATCGCACTCGCGCTGGCCGCGGACGGCGCGGCCGTCTGCGTCGCCGATGTGGACGCGGCAGGAGGCCGTGAGACGGTCGAGGAGATCACGCAGGCCGGCGGGCGCGCTACGTTCGCGCAGACGGACGTCTCCAACGTCTCGTCGGTGCGGCGCATGATCGATGAGACGGCCGGCGCGTTTGGGCGGCTCGACATCATGGTCAACAACGCGGGGCTGCAGCACGTCGCGCCCGTCACCGAGTTTCCCGAGGAGCGCTGGGCGCGCCTCGTGGGCGTCATGCTCACCGGCACCTTCCTGTGCACGAAGTACGCGCTCCCGCACATGATTCGCCGGAACTGGGGCCGGGTCATCAACATCTCGTCCGCCCACGGTCTCGTCGGGTCGCCTTTCAAGTCTGCCTACGTCTCCGCGAAGCACGGGATCGTGGGGTTTACCAAGGCGGCCGCCTGGGAGGTGGCCCAGCAGGGGATCACGGTCAACGCGATCTGCCCGGGCTATGCCCGCACGTCGCTGGTCGAGCGACAGATCGAGGACCAGGCGCGGGTGTTCAACGTGCCGCCCTCCGAGGTCGTCGAGAAGATCATGCTCGAGGTGCAGGCGATCAAGCGCCTGCTGGAGCCGGCGGAGGTGGCGTCTCTGGCGGTCTACCTCTGTTCGGACGCGGCGCAGGGAATCACGGGCGCGGCGCTGCCGATCGACGGCGGGTGGACGGCGAGATGAGCCCGAGGCGGACAGCGGAGTCGCCGCGGCGCCGGGGGGCCGGCTCCGTCCATAACGGCTCGGGGCCGCCAGACGGCGGCCCCGAATGCTGGTCGACGATGCGCCGCCGCCGGCGCGGCTTACTCGCCTGCAGTCCCCGGCGCGAGTTCGCCTCCCACCTCGTCCCAGATGCGGGTTTTATTGGTCTCGGGCAGGAACAGGCCGCCGACGACGAAGGACACGAGGGCGGTTATGATGGGCCACCACAGCCCCGCATAGATATTGTGGGTGGCCACGGAGATCGATGCCGCGATGAGGGGCGTCAGGCCGCCGAACCACCCGTTGCCCATGTGGTACGGCACGGACATCGACGTGTACCGGATCCGGGCCGGAAAGTATTCGACTAGGAAGGCCGCGATCGGCGCGTACACCAGCGTCACGTAGATGACCTGAATGAAGACGAGCGGGATGAGAACCGCCCAATTCCCGCCGCTATTCTTCATCCCGTGGTAAATCGGGATGTACGTCAGGGCCGCGAGCAGCAGGCCGGCCATGATGACCGGCTTCCGGCCGATCCGATCCGACAGCGCCCCGAAGACGAGGAAGAACGGGGTCGCGAGGACGATCGCAATTGAGACCACGAGCGGCGGTGACACGAAGTCCGTCCTCGGGAACACCTGCGTCTGCAGAAAGAGAAGGCAATAGAACTGGCCCGTGTACCACACGGTCGCCTGGCCGGACGTCGCGCCGATGAGCGCGAGGAGGATCATCTTCCAATTCTTGCGGGTGCCCAGGCTTTCTTTGAGCGGCGCCCTGGATGACTTGCCCTGCTCTTTGAGCCTGGCGAACAGGGGGGCCTCCTGCAGGCGCAGCCGGATGTACATGGCAACGATGAGCAGGACCGACGAGACCAGGAACGGCAGGCGCCAGCCCCAATCTCTGAACGCGGCATCGCCGAGCCACAGCCGGAAGGCAAGCACCACGAGAAGCGCGAGCGCAATCCCCACCGTTGCCGTGGTCTGGATGTAGGATGTGTAGTACCCTCGGCGCGCATCGGGCGCATGCTCGGCGATATACGTGGCGGCGCCGCCGTACTCGCCGCCGAGGGCGAGGCCCTGGATCAGCCGGAACAGCACGAGCAGTGCGGGCGCGAAGATGCCGATCTGCGCGTAGGTCGGCACGAGGCCGGTCAACGTCGTGGCGATCCCCATCACGCTCAGCGTGACAAGGAACGCGTACTTGCGGCCGACGAGGTCGCCGATCCGCCCGAAAACGACCGCGCCGAACGGCCGCACCAGAAAGCCGGTGCCCCAGGTCGCCAGGGAGAGCAGGAACCCCGACGTGGGATTGGCCTTCGGGAAGAACAGGGTGCCGAAGAAGACTGCGAGGCTGGCGTAAATATAAAAATCATACCATTCGATCACGGTCCCCGCCGACGAGGCGAGGATGATTTGCATGAGGCTGAGCTGACGTCCGCGCGGTAACGCCTGAGCCTGGACCGACATTCGCCACCTCTTTCCGATTCTGACGTCGTGGTCAGTGCAGCGGTCTAGATCGTGACTCCTAGCTGCGGCAAGAGGCAATAATTTGGCGCTTCCAATTCCATAAAGAGACGCCTCGCTCCTTGTCCAGGTTGCTTTAATATCGCAAACATACGTTCGCTATTTGTGGCGCGGCCTCCCCTCGGCGGGATGGTTCTTTCATCGGCGGCGTTGCCCCAATCAATGGGGGATCGTGAGCCATGGTCGGACTCGAAGGCCCGCGCGACCGAGGGGATCATGCTTGGGGCGCTCGGCGTGCTGGGGTTCAGCTTTACGCTCCCGGCGACCCGCATCGCCGTGAGCCAGCTCGATGGCACGGTTGTTGGCCTGGGCCGGGCGGTCGTGGCGACGGCGCTGGCGCTTGCCTGGCTGGGCATCCGGCGCGAGGCCGTTCCTCCGCGACGCCTGTGGGCGCGGATCGGAATCGTGGGCGGCGGCGTGGTCATCGGGTTTCCGTTCTTCTCCGCCCTCGCGCTCCAACACCTCACGTCGGCACACAGCGCCGTCATCGTGGGGCTCTTGCCCGCGGCGACCGCGGTCATGGCCGTTGTGCGCGCGGGCGAACGGCCAACGCCTGGCTTTTGGATCGCCTGTGCGTTCGGTCTGGCGTCTGTGCTCGCGTTCGCAGCCACGGAGGGGGCCGGGACGGTTCAAGCCGCCGACCTGCTCGTGCTGATCGCGGTCGTCCTCGGGGCGCTCGGATACGCCGAAGGCGGGGCGCTGTCGCGCGAGCTGGGCGGGTGGCGGGTGATCTGCTGGGCGCTCGTGGCGTCCCTCCCCGTCTCCGTGCCGGCGGTTGTCGTGGCGGCAGGCCGCGGGGGCATCTCGGCGGGGACCGCCGCCTGGCTCGGGTTTGCGTATGTGTCGGTGGTCAGCATGTTCCTGGCGTTCTTTCCCTGGTACCGGGGGCTGGCGATCGGTGGGGTCGCCCGCATCGCCCAAGTGCAGCTCGCCCAGCCGGTCCTCACGCTTGTGTGGTCCGCCCTTCTGATCGGTGAGCCGGTGGGCGCGACGACGATCGCGGCGGCGCTCCTCGTCCTGGCGAGCGTTGCCGTGACCCAGCGGACCGCGGTCCGGCCCGCCAGCGCGATCGCGGGCACCCACGGCACAGGAGGACCATGCCGGGCGGGCGAAGAGCGCCAGACCACAGAAAGGAAGGTGGAGTGATGGCTGGGTCGTCTCCGGAGGTGCCGCGGTTGGACGCCGCCGAGGTGAAGCGCCGGGTCGATGCCGGCGGCGCGATCATCGTGGACGTGCGTTCCCCCGAAGCGTTCGCCAAGCGCCACATCGATGGTGCCCGGTTATTGGATCGAGCGTCCGAGCTTCCACGTGATACCGATCTCGTGTTTTACTGAACCTGACCCGAGGAAGGATCAGCCGCCCGGGCGGCGGCTGCGCTGTGGGGCAAGGGGTACACGCGGGTGTTCGCATTGAAGGGTGGTCTCGCCGAT
>DASSXJ010000248.1 GCA_035703895.1 bacterium
TGGAGGATGGGACCCCGGCCGTCGAGTGCGATGTGCGCCGCACGCGAGACGGCCACCTAGTCGTCATCCACGATCCCACCGTGGACCGGACGACGGACGGCGGGGGCCTCGTCGGATCACTGACTCTCGACGAACTGCGCCGGCTCGACGCGGGTCGATGGTTCGGGCCTGAGTGGGCGGGTCAGCGGCTGCCGCTGTTCGACGAGGTGCTGGAGGCCGTTCGCGGGCGCGCGCTGATCAAGATCGAGATCAAGAACGATCCCGCACCCGCCGAGGGGATCGAGCGCCAGGTTGTCGATGCCGTCCGGCGTCACCAGATGGAGGAGGAGGCGTTCGTGATGTCCTTCGACCATCAGGCCGTCCTTGCTGTGCGAGGCGCGGCCCCGCGGATCGCGACCGGCGTCCTGTACGCTGCACGGCTCGTCGATCCGGTCTCGGCCGCGCGCGCGGCGGACGCCGACGCCCTCTGCGTCCAGTGGGGGTACCTCGATCAGGAGGTCGTCGCGCGGGCCCGCCGCGCCGGGCTCGGGATCTTTACGTGGACCGTCGATGATGAGGAGATGTTTCGGCGATGCCTGGACCTCGGCGTCGACGGCGTGACCTCGAACGACACGCGCCTTATCGCACGGATGGCGCGCGGGTGATGACCGCGCTTCAGCCGGAGGCACGCCCCGTGATGCCGGGGACCGCCGCGACCCCTGCCGGCGTCTGGCGTGAGCCCCGCTCCGCGGGGAGAGGCGAGTTCGTGGCGGCGCTCGGCTACCTCCTCCCGTCGCTCGTCGTTTTCGCGATGTTTGTCTTTTACCCCCTTATCAAGAACCTGCAGCTGAGCTTGTATGAGACGAGTCCTCTTGGAGGGCTGGGCCTGTTCGTCGGGGTGGCCAACTACACCCAGTTGATCCATGACCCCGCGTTCCTGAACAGCCTGCGGGTGAGCTTCCTGTTCGCCCTGTACACGGTTCCGGCCGGCATCCTGCTCGGACTGCCACTCGCCATGCTGGCGAACCGGCGGATCCGAGGGATCGTAATATTCCGGACAGCCTACTCGTTCACGATCGCCGTGAGCATTGCCGCAGCGGCGCTGATCTGGGAGTGGCTGCTCGACCCGAACGTCGGCGTCCTCAACTACCTGCTGAGCTTTCTCCACGTTCACAAAGTCGGGTGGCTCATCGACCCTCGGTTCGCCCTTCCCGCGGTGGCCGCCACGACGGTGTGGAAAGATCTGGGCTTCAACGTGGTGGTGCTGCTCGCGGCGCTCCAGGGGGTCTCGGACGAACTGATCGAGGCGGCGAGGATCGACGGCGCGGGGCGATGGGCCTCGTTCCGTAACGTGGTGGTCCCCGCGATCTCGCCCGCGCTGTTCTTCGTCGGCGTCGTCTCCACGATCAGCGTGCTCCAGTCGTTCGGCCAGGTCAACATCCTGACCCAAGGAGGTCCTGTGGACGCGACCAACGTGATCGTGTACTCGATCTACCGCAACGCGTTCTTCAACTTTAGATTTGGCCTGGCCGCGGCCCAGGCGATGCTGCTGTTCGTTCTGGTGCTGATCTTGACCGGCCTGCAGTTCACCGTGTTCGAGCGGTTCGTGACCTACCAGTGACAGCCCCGACCCCCGTCGCCCAGTCCCGGCCGGCCGCGGCGGTGCCACTCCTCCGCAAGGGCCGGCGTGACCTGCGGCGCATGGCGGCGGACCGCGGGCTCGACCTCCTGATGGTCGCCCTGGCGCTTTTCGTGCTGTTCCCGCTGCTGTACGCGCTCGGCACCAGCCTGAAGACCGCCGCCGAAGTGAACCAGTACCCTCCCACGCTCTGGCCTCATGTTTTCAACGCCGCCAACTACCCGGACGCCTTGCGGGTCGCGCCGATCGCCCGGTTCCTCCTCAACTCGTTCATTCAGTCCGGGGCGGTGACCATAGGCCAGATCGTCACGGCGGCCCTCGCCGCCTTCGCATTCAGCTTCATCGAATTCCCGGGACGGCAGGCGCTCTTCTTCCTCTTCCTCTCCACCTTGATGATCCCGGCCGAGGTCACCTTGATCCCCAACTATCTGACGGTGCGAAGCCTGGGCTGGCTCAACAGCTATCCAGCCCTCGTCGCCCCGTTCCTGGCGACCGCGTTTGGGACATTCCTCCTCCGCCAGTTTTTCCTGACCGTTCCCCGGGAGCTGTGGGATGCGGCGCGGATCGACGGGTGCTCCCGGCGCCGCTTTTTGGTGCAGATTCTCGCCCCGCTCGCGCGTCCGGCGTTCGCGACGCTGGCGATCTATGCGTTCCTCTCGACCTGGAACCAGTACCTCTGGCCCCTGCTGGTGATCAACTCACAGCAGATGCGGACGGTCCAGATCGGCCTCGCGATCCTGCAATCGCAGGAATCGGTGTCGTGGAGCCTCGTGATGGCGGGGATCGTGTTGATCGTCGCCCCCACGATCTTCTTGTTCCTGATCGGGTATCGGCACGTCGTGCGGGGTCTGACCGCCGGCGCCGTCAAAGGCTGAGCAGGGGAGCGGCCCCGCACCACAAAAGGGGATCTGTGGGGTCGGTGGCCTCACATCATAGGGAGGGGTGGCAGATGCCACGGAAGCGCATTACCAGACGTTCGTTCTTCAGGGCCGCAGGCGCAACGGCGCTCGGGATGGCCGGGGCGGGGCTGGCGCCCGCGCTGGTCAGGGCCCAGGCTCCGACCAGGATCGTGTTCTGGCACGCGATGGGTGGGAACCTCGGAGAGACGGTGGTCAAGGCGTTCGTCAACACCTTTAACAGCGCGCACAAAGACATCCAGGTCGAAGCGCAGTTCCAGGGGTCCTACGATGACCTCGTCAACAAGCTCCGGGCGTCCATTCAATCGCCGTCGGTGCCCGCGGTGGCGCAGGTGTACGATATCGGGACGCGGTTCATGATCGACAGCAAGGGGATCGTCCCGGTGCAGGAGTTCATCGATAAAGAGAAGTTCGACCTCACGCAGCTGGAGCCGAATATCCTCGCCTATTATCGGGTGGGGGACCGATTAAACTCGATGCCGTTCAACACGTCGACCGCCATCCTCTACTACAACAAGGACATGTACAAGAAGGCCGGGCTCAACCCCAATCAACCGCCGCGAACCTTTGAGGAGATCGAAGACTACGCGAAGAAGCTGGTCCAAAGCGGGGCCACCACCTCCGGGATCACCATCTCCATCTACGGATGGTTCTTCGAGCAGTTGCTGGCGCGGCAGGGCGCACTCTACGCCAACAACGGCAACGGCCGGGACAAGGCCGCGACCGAGGTCATCTACAACCAGGAGGAGGAAGGCGCCCGAATCCTGGACTGGTGGGTCCGTATGGTGAAGGCGGGGGTCGCGTCCAACCCGGGCCGCGCGTCCGTCGGGAACCCCGCAGCCCAGCGGGCGCTGGCCGGAGGGCAGACGGCGATGATCTTCGAGTCGACCGCGACGCTCCGGAGCCTGCTGACGAATGCCGGCGGCCGGTTCGAGCTCGGCACGGGGTACTTCCCCAAGCCTCCGGCGGCCAAGAACGGCGGCAGTATCGTCGGCGGGGCCTCCGTCTGGATCCTGAAGAACCGGCCCCAGGTCGAGCAGCAGGCCGCGTGGGAGTTTGTGAAGTTCATCACGGCGCCCCCGCAGCAGGCGGCGTGGTACGTCGGGACCGGCTACTTCCCCATCCGGAAAGAAGCGTACCGGGAGCAGATCGCCAAGGACAACCTCGCCAAGAATCCACAGTTCTTGACCGCGATCAGCGAGCTGCGGAACAGCCCGATCAACCGCCCGACGCAGGGCGCGCTGCTCGGCGTCTTCCCGGAAGCCAGGGCCAGGGTCGAGGAAGCCATCGAGGCCGCGGTCCTCGGCCGCAGAACCACGAAGCAGGCGCTCGACGATGCCGCAAGAAACGTGGATCAGGCGATCGCCGTCTACAACCGCACGATGGGCGTCGCCTAGTCCCGCCATCGCCGCCTTGCGCTGATGGCTAACGCGGAGGGGCCGGACGCCGGGAGGCGCCCCGGCTCGGTTGTCGCCGCGGTCGATCAGGGGGAAGCGTGACGGCGCTCCTGAACCCGTTCGCCCGCCCCGGCCGGTGGTTCCGGGGCGTGTTTCACTGTCACACCACGAACTCGGACGGCGCGCGGTCCGCGGCGGCCGTGATCGCGTGGTACGCCGAGCAGGGGTACGACTTCATCTCGATCACCGACCACAATCAACTGACGCCCGCCTCCCGCCCGCGCGGCAATCAGATGCTCCTCGTTCCCGGGACAGAGGTCGATGTCGGCCGATCGCAGTTGGGAGAGTCCTTCCACATCGTCGGGATCGGTCTTCGGACGATGATCGAGATGCCTCGTGACGTGGCCACCCGGCACGGCCTCGCCCCGCAGGAGGTCGTCAACACGCTCCGCCGGGCCGGCGCGGTGGTGTTTGTGGCCCATCCATACTGGAGCGGTCTCGTGGCCGACGACCTGCTCCGGCTGGACGGCATCGCGGGGATCGAGGTGTTCAACGCAAACACCGAGGTCGACATCGGCAAGGGGTACAGCGGGGTCCACTGGGACGATTGCCTCAGCCGCGGCAAGCTTCTCTTCGGCGCGGCCAACGACGACGCGCACTGGCGTATGCGCGACTACGGCCAGGCATGGACGCTGCTGCGGGCCGAGACCCTCACGGCGGAATCGGTCGTCGAGGGGCTTCGGAGCGGGGCGTTCTACGCCTCCACCGGGGCCGCCTTTGAGGACGTGAGCTTCAACGGCGCCGCGGTGACCGTCCGCGCCGCGCCGCCCGGCGCAGCGGAGTTTCGCTTCATCTGCGACGGGCGCTGGGGCCAGCGCGTTGTGGCCGACGCCGCTCCGCTCGAGACGGCGACCTACGCGCTCCGCGGCCGGGAGAAGTACGTGCGCGTAGAGATGACTTCCCCCTCCGGCGGGCGCGCATGGACCAATCCGCTGTTTCTCGAGCGTTAGCGTAGCAGCATGAAAGACTCTCTAGGGGGAGGGGCCGATGCGCCCAATTCTGCTTGACGCGGCCGCCAGGGCAAATCGCTACCTGGAGGAGCTCGAAAGGCGCAGCGTCGCGCCGTCCTCCGAAGCGGTCAACCGCCTTCCCGATCTCGGAGGTCCGTTCCCTCAAGACCCAACCGATCCGGAAGGGGTTCTCGCGGCCCTCGATGCCATCGGGTCCCCGGCGACGGTAGCATCGGCCGGCGGACGTTATTTCGGCTTCGTCATCGGGGGGGCGCTCCCCGCCGCGCTGGCCGCGAACTGGCTCGCGGGGGCGTGGGACCAGAACGCCGGGCTCTGGGTGTCCTCCCCCACGTGCGCTGTGTTGGAAGAGATTGCCCTTCGATGGCTCATCGACGTGCTCCATTTGCCGGAACAGTCTGGAGGCGCGTTCGTCACCGGCACCACGATGGCCAACTTCTCCGCACTCGCCGCGGCCCGGCACGCGCTTCTCGCTCGAGCTGGATGGGACGTGGAAGCCGATGGCCTGTTTGGAGCACCGCCGATCACGGTGATCGTCGGCGATGAGGTCCATGTGAGTCTGCTCAAAGCGCTCAGCCTGCTGGGCCTGGGGCGTGACCGTGTCTTGCGGGTCCCGCCGGATGCTCAGGGACGAATGCGGGCGGAGGCGCTGCCGCCGCTGACGGATCATACCATCGTCTGCGCGCAGGCGGGTAATGTGAACACCGGCGCGCTCGACCCGGTCGGGGAGATCTGTGCTGCGGCGCATGACGCGGCCGCCTGGGTGCACGTCAACGGAGCGTTCGGGTTGTGGGCGGCGGTCTCCCCCGCCCTCGCCCATCTGGTGCGAGGGGCGGAAGACGCGGATTCGTGGGCGGTGGACGCGCACAAATGGCTGAACACGCCGTACGACGGTGGGGTCGCCTTCGTTCGGGACGCCGGTCATTTGACAGCGGCGATGAGCGCGTCTGCTGCATACCTGCCACAGGACGGGCGGCGGGACCCGATGCGGTACACACCAGAAGTATCGCGGCGGGCACGGGGGGTCGAGATCTGGGCCGCGCTCCGCAGCCTCGGCCGGTCGGGCCTCGCCGACCTCATCGAGCGCACGTGCCGGTACGCCAGGCGTTTCTCCGAAGGACTCGCGAGCGCAGGTTATCCGTCCCTGAATGAGGTGGTGCTCAATCAGGTGCTCGTGTCGTTTGGCAACGATGACAACACGCGCTTGGTCATAGACGGTATCCAAGCCGATGGAACCTGTTGGTGCGGAGGAACGGTGTGGCATGGCCGGGCCGCCATGCGAATCAGCGTCTCGTCATGGGCCACAACGGAACAGGATATTGATCGGTCGCTGGCTGCCGTGCTGCGGGTCGCTGCGAGACGCAGACGGTCTTGATGGGATCGCCTAAAATGTCACCACGAACGTGACGCTCACGTTTGGAACGGGCAAGTTGGGAAGCGCCACAATCAGCGTGGAGCGCCTCAACTGCACGTTGTGCGCGTCCTCGTCTTCATCTTCTTCATCTTCCTCGTGTAAGCGGATCAGCTGAATCGTGTTCACCGGGATCAGCGCGATCCGCGCAGTCGGCTGGATTGGGACGAGAAAGAAGATGGACCTCTTGACTCTGCGTCCCTCGGAATCGTCTAGACGCTCGATCCTCCCCGCAGGGATCCGCACAGAGGGATCCATGAATGCGAGGAATGCTCCGCGGTTGTCGCGGAGGACGGCGAGAGTATAGCACCGCCCCGCCGGGACGAGCACATTCCTGATGACGAGTGCCCTCGGCGGGCAAAATGCGTGCCCTTCCTCATACTCCTTGACCTTCGTGTGCTTGTCCTTGGCATTCGCCCAGCCGGGGGACATCGTCGGGAGAGCCAGCAGAATCAGTGACACTAATGCGAGGCGTCCAATCCTCATGTCTCACTCACCTCTTACATATACAGATGCCCCGGCTGGGTTTTCTTAAGACCTTGCGCTCGATGCGGGTGGGCCGATCCTGAGATGCCGTGGGGCGCGGTGTTTCCTTAGGGGCGAAGCTCGACGTCGCGCGCCGAAATGTGTATCCCGTTCAGGCCGGATTGCGCCTGGAGCGCGTGCGGCGGCCCCTGCCACGCGTGGGGCGCCTCAAACGGGCTACCCGGCATTTTGTAGAGCAGCACGCCGCCCGCACGAATGGGCTCCGCATCGATCGCCGCAAACACCTGCGGCCAGGTGCCCGAGGCCCCCTCCGCGACGATGATCGTCCGGACATGGTGCGCGCGGAGAAACGCCCCGAGCTCCCGCTGGTCATCGGCCGTAAACCGCCGAGCATAAAACCCCTTCACCACGGGCCAGCGCTTGAATTCCTCGGGGATGATGGGGCCGAGGTATCCCTCCGCCATGCGAAAATACATCCCGGTCTGCGCCTGCCACAGCATGCTGTTGCCGACCGGACCGTAGGGGATGACGAGGGTATTCTCCCCGGGAGCGATGTACTGGGCATACAACCCCTGGGTGAACAGCGCCGGGGTGTCGAGGTTGGACTTCCAAACGGCCAGCCCAAGGTTCGGCACGAGGAAGAGCACGGCGAGCGGGACGAGCGTCCATACCGCCCACCGGGGCGTCTCCTCGGCACGCGCCCAGACAGCGGTCACGACGGCGGCCACGAGGAATGCGTATACCATGGCGCGGCCGGGGATCGCGTGATTGATGAGCGGCAATGGCGTCAGGAGGGCCCACGGCAGCGAGAGCAGCAGCCGGCCCCCGAGGCGCAGCTCCGGCCCCAGCGTTGCTACGCAGATGACGCCGAAGATGATGACCAGCAGCTTGCCGGCAGGCGTCTTCCACCGCCGGACCGCGCACCAGCAGAGGATGACCAGGAGCGGCGCACCCAGATAGGCGGTGCGTTCGTCATAACGCTGCGCAGGGATTTGGGTTCCGGTGATCGCCTCGTACCAATGCTGCCCGATGTACGTGATGGGCGTGGGAATGAGAAAGTTTTCCGGCGGGGACGAGAAGCGCGTCGGCGGATAGAGGGGTGTCGCCGGGAAGCCTTGGGCGAAGACGTAGTAGAGGTATGGGCTGAGCACCATCGCGGCCAGGGCGTACGCGCAGACGATCTGCGCCGCGGTGGCCCGAAGCCGCCTCCGTGATGCGGGCGGCACGACCGCGAGCGCGACCAGCACGGCGATGCCGCCGAACAGGGTCAACGTGGCCAGGATCTCGGTGGAGAACGAGAACTGCGCAGTGAGCGCCAGCGCCAGCAGCAGCGTGAAGGCGCGGGGCGTCAATCGCTCATCGAGGCGCAGGAGCACGAGTGCGACGCACACCGGGATCAGAAAGATCAGGATGAGGTTCAGGTGTCCCAACATGTGGCCGAGCTCATAGGTGGAGAATCCGAAGAGATACCCGCCGATGAGCGACGGCCAGAACGCCTTGGTCACGTACCGGCACAGCATGAACGCGCTTGTGGCCGCGAGGGCCGGAGCCACCAGGACCAGGAGGTTGTACGCGACGACCGGTCCGGCGGTCATCGTGATCGGAGACGCCAGCAGGCTCGCGCCCGGGACGCTGGTCACCCAGGCCAGATTGGCCCCGCTCGGCGCCCAGACGACCTTCGGAAGAAACGGGTTGAGCCCGTGCCCGAGCGCGTGGGGCCACCAGACCAGATGCCACATGAACAGCGATGGATCGTGGGGGTTCCCGGTCGCCCCGCCAATATACGAGCGAGAGAGATTGCCCAAGACCGGCAGCCCAAAGAAGACGATCGACACGGCTGTGTAGGCGGCGAGCGCGG
Organism: bacterium; assembly: GCA_035703895.1. Taxonomy (NCBI): domain Bacteria; species bacterium. The sequence continues at coordinate 8,716 of DASSXJ010000248.1, forward strand.
CCAGGGCGTGAACCGTGAGATCGCGCGGGACGCGCGGCGCGGGCCAACCGTGCATCATCGTCGCCGGCCTGTCACGTCGATCGGGCCGAGGGGCGGGCGTCCCCGATGGCGCGAACGAATCCCTCGGTGATCGCCTCCGGCATCGTGATCGCCCGTCCGACGACGACCGCCCACGCGCCCGCGCGGATCGCCCGCGCGGCTTCCTCGGGTGTGCGAATCCGGCCCTCGGCCACGACGGGGATTGAGACGCGGCGGGCGAGCGTGCTCACCAGGTCGAGGTCCGGCCCGTCCATCTTCGGGCTGTAGGGAGTGTAGCCCGACATCGTCGTCGCCACGAGATCCGCGCCCGCCTCCGCCGCGTCGACCCCCTCTTGCAGCGTCGAGACGTCCGCCATCACGAGCACCCGGCATTCGCCCTGCAGGCGGGCGATCACCTCCTCGAGCCGATCTGGGGTCGAGGCGCGGTCCTGGGTCGCTTGGACCGCCACGATCTCCGCGCCGGCCTGGGCGACCGCCCGGCCGGCTTCGAACGTCGGCGTGATGTAGACCGGCGACGGTCCGCGGATCTTGTAGATCCCGATGATCGGGATCGTGACGCTCCTCCGGACGGCGGCGATATCGCCCGGGCTGTCGACCCGCACCGCGCCCGCCCCCCCGCGCTCCGCGCACTGCGCGAGCGCGGCGATCATCTTAGGGTCCCGGAGCGGGCTGCCCTCGAGGGCCTGGCATGACACGATCAGCCGGCCGCGCAGGCGGGCCACTACGGTGTGTGTCACGTTCCGCTGCGCAGTTCCCAGGTCGCGGCGAGGAGCGCCAGCCGCTCGGGCGTATGGAGAACGCCGGCCGCCGCCAGCGCGAGCAGCAACGCGCCGACGACCGGGACGAACCGCGGGGGAACGAGGACGGCGCCGGGAACGCGGGCGGTGAGGGCCGATTTCAGCGGATCGAGGATGACCCGTCCCGCTCTGAAGACGCCGCCGACCGGGGCGAGCGGCACGGTGCTATCGGGCCAAGTGAGCTGCCTCATCACGGCGGCGGCGACACCCGCGAGCCCCCGCGCGGCGTCCTCCACGAGCGCGACCGCCACCGCATCCCCGGCGGCGGCCGCATCGGTGACCGCCGGGGCGAGCGCGGCGATGGCCGGACGTGACACGAGACCCTGGTAATAGAGAAGCGGGATCTCTCCGAGGCTCTTCCCGAAACGGGTGGGGATCTGGGTCTCGAGCACGGTGGGGCGATCCGTGCCGTCGCGGGCGCGCAGCGCCGCGCGGACGCCGGCCAAGCCGAGCGCGAACCCGCTTCCTTCGTCGCCGAAGAGGTATCCCCATCCGCCGACCCGCGCTTCCCGGCCCGAAGGATCGCGGCCATAGGCCACAGAGCCGGTCCCCGCGATGACGATCACCCCCGGCCGGCACGCGAGCGCGCCGGCGAGTGCCGCCGACGCGTCGTTGTCGATCTGCATGATCCTGGTGGTGAGCAGACCCGAGACCGCGCGCTCGAACAGGCGCGCCTGTTCGGTGTTGCGGTTGATCCCCGTCATTCCGAAGTAGGCCGAGTCGAACTCCACGCGGTGGAGTCCCGCAGAGGCCTCCGCAGCGCCCAGCGCCGTTTCCACCGCGGTCCGGGCGCGCTCCTCACCTCCCGGTGCCAAGATGTGATTGCTGGGGCCCCCATCACCGGCGCCGAGGATGCGACCGTCGGCGTCACAGATCGCGCAGGCCGTGCTTGTCGCGCCCCCATCGACACCGAGGAAATACGCCATTGGCGGAAGGGGGGTTCGCGGATGGCCGCAGCCGGTCCTCCCAGTATCGTCCGGTCATACACATCGATGCGCCGGCGCGGCCGGCTTCACCAGCACACGGACGTCGGTGCGCTCCGCGAACGGCGCAAGCGTTCGGGGCAGCGTCTTCCCCATCGCGGCCGCGTTAGCCGAGTTGAGCACCACGAAGACGCGGCCGGGCGCGCACACGAAGGCCCGGAGGTCCTGCGGCCTCGCCGCCCGCTCGACGCGGTGCCCGGTGTAGAAGATCAACGATTGGGGCACGTCCGAGCCGAAGGCGATGATGCGATCATCCGGACGGAGGGCGCGCTTTATGGCCAGCGCCAAGGGTTTCATAGGCTTGCGCGCCTCCACGGCGGGGACCGCCCACGTTAGCACGCCGATCCAGATGACCGCCATGGTTGCGGCGAGCGCCACGAAGGTTCCGAACGCGCGCCCCCTCGCCGCCAGCGCCAGGGCCGTCCCGATGCCCACCGCGATCGCAGCGGCCGGCAGGCGCAGCGCATCGGCGTGCGCGCGATACGCCTCGGGGTACCTGCTGCGGAGATACCAAGCGACCGCCGTGAACAGCATCCCCATGAGGACCACGAGCAGACCGAGCGGGACCCCGATCGTTCGATCGATCCGCCTTCGCTCAATCGCGTGGACCCACAACGTCGCGACGCCGATCGCCGCGAACGGATAGACGGGCAGGATGTAGTTCGGCAGTCTCGTGGCGGCCGCGGTGTAGAAGAGGAACGTCCCCCCACACGCCAGCAGGACCAACAGGCTCCCGTCGTCCGCGCGGGCTCGGCGAAGGTGCCAGGCCGCGGCCGCGGGCCAGAACACGCTCCACGGGAATCCGCCGAAGCCGAGGGTGGGTACGTACAGCCACCACGGATTGGCCTGATTCTCCACGATCCCGAAGAACCGGCCAAACGTGTAGTAACCGAGCGCGGAGGCGGCAAACGGCCGGCCGTGCAGGATGGTTTCCACGGCGTACCAGGACAGCCCCACCATCGTGTAGAGGGCGAGTCCGGCGGTCCACGGCACCTCGCGCCACCGAGCCCAGGCCCCGCGCAGGGTGACGAACGCGGCGATGATGAGCCCCGGAAGGACGATGCCGACGAGCCCCTTGGTCAGCGTGGCCAGGCCGGCGAAGAGGAAGAAGCGGATGTAGTCGCCGGTAGATCCGCGGCGGTAGCCTTGGTAGAACGCGTAGACGGCGAGCAGCATCCACGCGACGAGCACGGTGTCGAACACCGCCAGGCGAGACTGAATAAGGTACTGGAGCGTGACGGCGAGGATGGCCGCGGCGACGAGCCCCGTCCGTTCCCCGAAGAATGCGCGCCCGAGCAGGAACGTGGCATACACCGCGATGAGGCTCGCGAGCGCCGACCAGAGCCGCACGCTGAACTCGGTGAACCCCAGGACGCGGCCGGTGGCGGCGACGAGCCACATGTAGAGCGGGGGGTGAACGTACCAGGGTTCGCCGTTCGAGTGCAGGGTGATGGGATCGCCCGTCTGGACAATTTCAGCGGCGATCTCCGCGTACCGCGTTTCGTCCTGGTCCCACAGCGACCCGGCCCCCAGCCGGTAGAGGTTGAGGAACGCGGCGAGGGCGAGGACCGCGAGCAGCCCCCAGCGTCCCGCGCTCCCGCCGGCCCGGCTCAAAGCAGAGCGCGCGCGATCGCGCCCGCGAGTTGCGGGCGGAGCGTCAGGATCTCGGTCCGGTCTCGTCCGAGGTGGATGGCATTCGTGAGCAGGACGATCGCGAGGTCGTGCTCCGGATCGATCGCGGCGGACGTGCCCGTGAACCCAGTGTGTCCAAAGGCGCTTGGCGAGAGCGACTCCCCCCACCATCCTTGGGGCCCGGTCAACGCCCATCCCAGCCCCCGCGTGTAGTCCGGGGGCTGGCCGCGGGCGGCCGTCCGGACGAGATCCGCCGGCAGCACGTCGCCGCGATCCGTCCGCCCGCGGCGGAGCCACGTGCCTGCGTACACGATCAGATCGTCGGCCGTGCCGAACAGGCCGGCATGCCCGGAGACGTCCCCCATCGCATGCGCGTTGCTGTCGTGCGCCTCGCCCCAGATGAGGTATCGCCGCCACGTGTGTCTGTGACCGGCCTCACCGGCCATCGCCTGCTCGGTTCCGGTGCCGTCCTCGGTCGGCGCGATGCGGTCGCGCAGACGGGGGTCGGGGCGATAGGTGGTGTCGTGCATCGCGAGGGGATCGAAGATTCTGGTCTTGGCGAGCACGTCGAGTGGCGCTCCGAGCGTGCGCCGCGCCACCTCGCCGAGCAGGATGAACCCCACATCGCTGTAGACCACCTGCGTGCCCGGCGCCGCCGTGGCCGGCGTGGAGGCCGCGCGCGCGACGACCGCCTCGTATCCTGAGACCTCGAGATAGAAGGGAATCCACGCCGGCAGCCCGCCGGTGTGGGAGAGCAGGTGCCTGAGGGTGATGCCCGGGGCTCGGAGCTCCGGGAGATGGGTGGTCACCGGATCGTCGAGCCGAAGGCGCCCCTCGGCCGCGGCCATGAGAACGAGCGGCGTCGTCGCGACGACCTTGGTGAGGGAGGCGAGGTCGTAGATGGTCTCGGGGGTGGCCGGCTGCCGGTCCGGGACGAGAGAGCGAAAGCCGACCGCCCACCGGATGACGATCTCGCCACCGCGGCACACTTCGAGAACGGCACCCGGATAGGCGCGGCCGACTCCGGACTCGAGCAGATCGCGTACCGGGGCGAGCGCGCGGGCGCCGTTCACTTGGTTGACTCCCGGCTGGCCGCGCCCGGGGGCCACGTGAACTTGCCGAGGATGCGGCCGTGGCGCGCACCGGTGACCCGGGGGAGGTTCCCCGAACGGCCCATCAGGCTCGCGTGTCCAATGAGCGCAAACGCGAGGGCCTCCTTGGCGTCGGAGGGAATGCCGAACTCGTCGATCGCCCGGACGCGAAGGGGGGTCACCGCGTCTGCGAGGCGCCGGATCAACGTGGGGTTGTGCACGCCTCCCCCGGAGGCGACGATCTCCTCGATCGCATGGCGCGGTAGCACAAACCGGGAGACGTTGGACGCGATCGCCTCCGCCGCAAATGCGGTTGCGGTGGCGATCAAGTCGTCGGCGGGAAGGGTTCCCCAGGCGGCGAGGAGGTCGTGGAGAAACGGGCGGCCGAATTGTTCGTGCCCCGCCGCCTTGGGCGGCGACGCGGTGACGAAGGGATGGCGCATGAGCGCAGCGAGGAGGTCCTCGCGCACCCGGCCGCGCGCGGCGCGGCTGCCGTCTCGATCGTACGCCTCGCCAAAGAAGTGGCGGACGAGGCCATCGCTCACCATGTTGGCCGGGCCGCAGTCAAAGGCGTAGACATCTTCGAACGTTGCGCCCGCCGGGAGGACGGTGAGGTTGGAGATCCCGCCGAGGTTCAGCGCGATCCGGCCGGTCCGATTGCCGAGCAGCAGTAGGTCTGCGTAAGGGACGAAGGGCGCACCGACGCCCCCGGCCGCCATATCGGCGGGGCGGAAGTCGGCGATGACCGGCCGGCCCGTCCGCTCCGCGATCACCGCCGCCTCCCCCAGTTGCATCGTCGCGGCGCGGCTGAACGAGTCGGCAGGATCGGGCGTGCCCACATGCGCGACGGTTTGTCCGTGCGAGGCGATGAGGTCCACCGTCTCGAGATCGCATCCGCCGGCGCGGGCCGCCGCGATCGCGGCGTCGGCGAAGAGCTCCCCCAAGAGGAAGTTGAGCGTGGCCGCGTCCTGCATCGTGGCGGGTTCGGTAAAGAGGTTGATCACGCGGCGCCGCACCTCGGGCGGGTACGGCGTCGTGGCCCACCCGCGCAGGGCGATCCCCGGTCGCTCGCGCCCGCGGTCGGTGATCTCGACGAGGGCTCCCGTGATGCCGTCGGCGGAGGTGCCCGAGATGAGCCCGATCACCAACGTGACGGGCTTGGCCCGGATGCGGGCGAAGGGGTCGACGCTCATCGCGGCATCACGAGGACGCGCTCAGCGCCCGCCGGACGTTTCCTCCGGCGCGGGCCAGCCGTCCCGCCGCGTCCTCCGCGGTCGTGCGCGCGGCAATCATCACGATGGCCACCGGCACGCGGCCCCCGGCGCGGCCGAGCGCTTCGGCCGCCTCCCGCTCCGGCACCCCCGCGGCGGTCGCCACGATGCGCACGGCCCTGCGGCGCAGTTTCTCGTTCGTGGCGCGAAGATCCACCATCAGGTTCCCGTACACTTTCCCCAACTGCACCATGGTCAAGGTGCTGAGCATGTTCAGCACGAGTTTTTGCGCGGTGCCCGCTTTGAGCCGGGTGCTCCCGGCGATCACCTCAGGGCCCACCACGGGGACGATGGCCAGATCGCACGCCGAGACGAGCGGGGAGCCGGCGACGCACGTCACCGCGATCGTGAACGCGCGCCGCGCTCGAGCGCGCCGCACCGCGGCCAGCACGAAGGGTGTCGCTCCGCTCGCCGCGATTCCCACGACCACATCGTCGGGGCCGATGCCGCGCGAGTCGACCTCCCGCTCGCCGGCGCGCTCATCGTCCTCGGCGCCCTCAACCGCCTCGGTCAGCGATCGCGGGGCCCCCGCGAGCACGGCTTGGACCTGACGGGGATCGGTCCCAAAGGTCGGCGGGCACTCCGCGGCATCGAGGACCGCGAGCCGGCCGCTCGTCCCAGCGCCGATGTACACGAGACGTCCCCCGCGGCGGAGCGCGTCCGAAATCCGGGCGACGGCATCGGCGATCTGCGGAATCACGGTGCCCACGGCGGTCGGGACCCGACGGTCCTCCTCGTTGATCAGCCGGGCCTGCTCGAGCAGCGGCCGGAGGTCGAGGTCCCGGGTGTGCGTATTGATCGCTTCCGTCGGGGGCTCGCGTTCGGGCATGGTTCCTCCTTTATATTCGCAGGCGCGGGTCGAGCAGGTCGCGCAATCCGTCCCCGAGGAGGTTGAACCCCAGCACGATCATGGCGATCGTCGCTCCGGGAAAGACGGCGGTCCACGGGGCGGTGGCCATGAACCGGCGGGAGTCCGCCAGCATGTTTCCCCACGAGGGGGTGGGCGGTTGCGTTCCCAACCCGAGGAAGCTCAGCGCCGATTCGGTGAGAATCGCGAGCGAGAGGCTGAGCGAGGTCTGCACGATCAGGGGGGCCGAGATGTTCGGCAGGATGTGGCGGAGGAGAACGCGGCGCGTCCTCGCGCCGAGCGCCCCGGCCGCCTCCACGTACTCTAACGTGCGCGTGGCCAGCACGCTGGCCCGGCTGATCCGGGCGAACTGCGGGGTGTAAACGACGCCGATCGCGACGATGACGGTCCAGACCGCGGTCCCAGCGGCCGCCATGATGGCGATCGCGAGTAGCACGGCCGGGAACGCGAAAATGACGTCCATCACCCGCATCAGGGTGCCGTCGATGCGGCCGCCGTAGTGGCCGCTCACGACTCCCACGCTTCCTCCCGCCGCGAGTGCCAAGACCACCGAGGCGATCGAGACGACGAGCGACACCCGCGTCCCATACAGTAGCCGGCTCAGCAGGTCCCGGCCAAACTGATCAGTTCCGAACGGGTAGGGTCCGCCCGGGGGCGCCAGCAGCGATTGCGAGGCCATGGAAAGAGGGTCGTGCGGGGCCAGTGCCGGCGCCGTGACGGCCGCGAAGAGGTAGGCGCCGACGATCACCGCGCCGGCCACCGCCACCGGGGTGCGGACGAACCGGGACGCGAAGGTCCGCCGCGGCCGCACCGCCGCCACCGGTCGGTTCACCCGTACCGCACCCTTGGGTCGACGTAGGCGTACAGGACATCGACGACGATGTTGCTCAGGACAAACAAGAGGGCGATGACGAGGACCACGCCCTGCACGACCGGGTAATCCCGCTGAGCGATGGCGTTGAGCGCCAGACGGCCCATGCCCGGGAGCGCAAAGACGTCTTCGATGACGACCGTCCCGCCGAGCAGATAGCCGGCCTGGAAACCGATCACCGTGATCACCGGAATCAACGCGTTGCGCAGCGCGTGCCGGTTGATGACCCACCGCTCCCGGAGCCCTTTGGCGCGCGCCGTGCGAACGTAGTCCTGTCCGAGGACCTCGAGGAGTGAGGAACGCACGAACCGCATGATCACCGCGGCCAGCACGACGCCGAGGGAGAACGCCGGCAGCACCATCACCGTCAGATTGGCGATGGGATTCGTGAAAAACCGGACGTAGATCCCGATCGACGCGATCGGGAGGATGCGTCCGGGCAGGAAGAGCAGCAGCATCGTGGCGAGCCAAAAGTTGGGGATGCTGAGGCCGATGAGGCCGCCCACCCGGATCGCCGCGTCGGAGGCCGTTCCCCGCCGGAGCGCGGAGAGCACGCCCACGGGGAGCGCGATCGCCAGGGAGACGAGGAGGGCGAGGACGGTGAGCTCGGCGCTCACCGGGAGCCGGGCGAGGATGTCGGGGAGCACCGGACGGCTGGTGCGGAGCGAGACCCCCAAATCTCCCCGCACCAGCTGGCCGATCCAGTCGATGTACTGGAGCGGCAACGGCTTGTTGAGGCCAAACAGCCGCCGCAACTCTTCCATCTGCGCGGACGTCAGGGCCACCTGGGTCCCCAGAAACATCTGCAGGGCGTCTCCTGGGATCAGGTGAATCAGCAGAAATACCACGATCGAGACGCCCCACAGGACGGGGAGCATGGTGAGCAGCCTGGTCGCGATAAATCCGGTCACGCGGCCGGCCGGACCGGGGGCGATGCCCCGGTCCGGCGGTGGATCATCGCTCGATCGCGGTCTGTTCGATGTAGTTGAGTGCTCCGGTCGGGATCAGGCGGAACCCCTTGACGTACGACTGCAGCACCTCGGTGTTGTAGGGAGTATATAGGAAGACGGCGGGCGCTTTTTGGACGAGCGCCTTCTGCAGTTCGTCGTAGATCGGTTTCCGCTCCGTCGCCACGACGTGCACGCGGCCGCGGTCGAGCAGCCGGTCGATCGCAGAGTCCTTGAAGAGGAAGTTGTTCACGGCCCCCGTGCTGTAGAACGTCCGGTACAGGAACCGGTCGGGATCGGGATCGCCGCCGCGGAGTTCCACCATCGTGTCAAAGTCTCGCTTGACCCATCGGTTGATGTACGTGCCCCATTCGATGTTCTCGATCGCGGGGGCGAGCCCGACGGCGCGCAGCTGATTCTGGATCACCTCGGCCACGGCCAGTCCCCCCTCGTAGGTGGGGGAGGCGACGATCTTGAACGCGGCGCCGGCGGCGCCCGCGTCCTGAAGGAGCTGCCGCGCTCTCGCCGGGTTGGGATGGTACTCGGGGAACGCCGCGACCGGCAGCGCCCAGGTCTTGGCAGGGGCCGGCACGGGTCCACTGATCTCCCCCAGCCCGAACTCCGCCGCCTTGACGATGGCGTCGCGATCGATGGCGAAGGCGATCGCATCCCTGACGCGCGCGTCGGTGAACGGCGCTCGGGTCGTGTTGAATGAGAAGATCCGAAGATTGAGGCTGGGCGCCTGCAGCACGACCAGGGCTTTATCGGCCTGCGCCTGCTTCGAGACGCTGCCGTCCGAAATCGACGCCATATCGAGGCTCCGCGTCCGGACGCCCGCGAGGAGCGAGGCCTGTTCGGGGATGATGCGATACACGACCTCGTCCACCTTGGGGAGCCCGCGCTTGAAGTACGCGGGGTTGCGGGCCAAGCGCATAAAGTTGTCGGGCACCCACTCCGCCAACGTGAACGGGCCGGTTCCGGCCTCGGTCTTCTGGAGGTCGCCCGTCGAAGACCGGAGGACGGCCGCTTTCTCGACGACTGCCGCGTTGCCGGAGGCCAGTCCCGAGAGGATGGAGGCGAGGGGGTACTTGAGGTGCACGCGCACCGTGTACCGGTCCGCCGCCGTCACCGCATCCACAGCGTCGATGTACGACCGGCCGGGCGACGCGGTCTTCGGATCGAGGATGCGTTCGATCGTGAAGGCCACGTCCTCGGACGTCATCTCCTGGCCGTCGTGGAAGCGCACGCCTTTGCGAAGATGGAAGACGTACGTCCGAGCATCCGGCGTGTCCCAGGACTCCGCGAGGTCGCCGACGACATGCAGATCGGCGTCATAGGTGACCAGCTTGTTGTACAAGAGGTCGATCCGCCGGAACGAAGAGAACGCGGTGACTTTGTTGGGGTCGAGACCCACGACCTCCTGATCGACACCCACCGTGAGGGTGACTTTGGTGGGGGCCGCCTGCGTGCCGGGTACCGCGGATGCGGCCGCAAGGCCCGCGACCACCAGCAGGGTCATCACGAGCGCGAGACTACGGATCGCGTGCATCAAACACCTCCCTGTGATTCATCCTGGATCGGGCCGAGGGTCTTGCGGTACACGACTTCGGTGATCCCACGTCGCAGATAGTCTTCGACCTCGCCGATGCGCCGGTACCCCCGGCGTTCGTAGAACCGGCGCGCGCCGGTATTCCAGGTGGACACGAGCAGAAAGACGTTCGGCCCGTGGCCGAGGATCGCCGCTTCTGCGGCGTCCATCAACCGAGCCCCCACGCCCCGGTGTTGCGCACCCGGCGCCACGGCGACCGACCGCACGTATCCGCTGTGGACGAACGTCCCCCTGACCGTGTAGACGACGAACCCCACGATCCGCCCGTCCTCCTCCGCCACGAGCCCCAGCGTCGTGCCCGCGACCACGTCCGCGAACGCCGCGCGCGCCGCGTCGATGCTGGTGATCCCGTATCGCGTCCACAGCGGGACGGCCAGCATGATCGAGGCGCAGGCGACCACGTCGGCGTCTCGCATCGGGCGGATCGTCACATCCCAGTATTCTCCGGGCCGTGCCAGCGGGCCTCCCCCGAGCGCCGCGGCGGGTCGCCTCACAACGCAGGAAGTGGTGCCTGCGGGCCGAAAAGCACGCCTCCGTGATCGTTTCCGCCGGCACCGTACTCGCCGCCGACCGCGATTTCAGCCCGGGATACGTCGTGATCGACGCCGGCCGCATCGCGCAGATCGGGTCCGGCCCGGCTCCGTCCAGCGCGCCGGGACCAACCTTCGTGTTCCCCGACGGGACCCTGGCTCCCGGGTTCATCGATCTCCAGGTGAATGGGGGCGCGGGAGTCGATTGTCTGCGGTGCGCCCCGCAGGCCTACGAGACCCTGGGGCGGTACCTCGCGGCGACGGGAGTGACCGCGTATCTCCCTACGATTGTGAGCGCGCCACTCGAAGAGATGCGCGGGGCGATCGACGTCGCGGCCGCGGCGGCCGAGCGGCGGGGTCCGTTTCCCGCAATCCTCGGCGTGCATGTGGAAGGCCCCTACCTGAATCCCCTGCGCCGTGGCGCGCACCGCGCGCAGGATCTCCGGCATCCCTCGGTGGCCGAGATCACCGAGACCCACCGCCGGGCGAATGGGGCACTGCGGATGGTTACGCTGGCTCCCGAACTCGAGGGCGCAGAAGCGGTCGTCCGCTGGCTCGTGGCGGAGCGGGTCACGGTGTCCCTCGGGCACACCGACGCGGGATACGACGAGATGATGACCGCGGCCGCGTGGGGTGCCCGCATGGTCACGCACGTCTTCAACGCGATGCGGGGGTTCCACCACCGTGAGCCCGGAGCGGCCGGAGGCGCACTCCTCGCTCCCGGGCTCACCGTGGGGGTGATCGCCGATCTCGTACACCTGCACCCGGCGGTGCTGCACGTCGTCGCGCGTGTCGCGGGATTGAGCCGCGTGGCCCTCGTGACGGACGCCATCTCCGCGGCGGGGATGGGACGGGGAACGTTCTCCCTGGGAAGTCAGGCCGTGGAGGTTCGAGACGGCGTCCCGCGGCTGGCAGACGGGACGTTCGCCGGCAGCGTGTTGGCGCTGATCCGCGGCGTCCACAACTTCAGCAGGGCGGCGTCGGTGAGCTTCCGCGATGCGGTGCAGGCCGCGAGCCTCGTGCCCGCGCGCCTGCTCGGCCTCGCGCATAAGGGACGGATTGCATCCGGCGCCGACGCCGATCTGATCGTCTTGGACAGGGAGGGAAGCCTCGTCCTGACGTTGGTGCGCGGGGAGGTCGCGTTCCGGCGGGAAGCCCCCCGTGATGCGGCTTAGCCCGGGAGCGCGAGGTTGGATCGGCGGGTGAGCCGGAGGACGAGCCGCGTCGGCGCCGCTTCGACGGGCTCCAGCGAAAGTCCATCCAGGTGTTTGACATCGAGGGTCGCAAGCGATCCCGCGGCCGTCACGTCGACGGTCGCCACCCCATTGGCGTACGTCCGCAACCGGACCGTTTCGACTCCGGCGAGCCCCGACAGCGCCCGGACGAGCTTCGTCGCTTCCCGGAACGAACCGACGCCAGACACCGAGATCTCCCCGGATGACCGCGAGGCCCGCCGGGCTCCGTCATCGACCGGGGGCGCGGTCGCAGGCCGGGCAGGCCCGTGGGGCGCGCTGACTCTCCGTTCCCGCCCGGACGCGGTCTTGTCTCGTGACCGGAGCCACGACGTATCAAGGCTCCGAAGTCCCTCGGCCAGCCGGCTGAGCGCGGGGACCAGACGATCCTCGACATCGGCCTGGAGGTGGCTCACTCGTTCGAGCATCTCTGCGTGACGCGTGATGAGGGCCGCAAGCCCCTCTGCATATCCGTCCCGCTCCGCCTCGAACTCGGCGATCTTTGCGGAGAGCTCCCCCGCGGCCGCCTGGATGCGGCCTTCCATGTCCTCAACCATCTTGCGGGCATCTGACGTGAGGCGGTCCGCAGCAGAGACGAGTGGCGCGATCTTGTCGGCCGCATCGCCTCCGATCCTGTCAACATCTTGTTGCGCGTGAGCCCGGGTGTGCTCGAGGATACGAGCGGCCATCGCGCGCGCCGCGCGGATGGTCTCGTCCGCAGCCGCGCGGGCCTCGGCGAGCGTCTCGGTTGCGGCCACCTGTGCCGTCCCGATGATCTCGTTGGTGGCAGCCCGGGTACGCTCGATCGTTTCCTCGGCGCTCGCCCTGGTGGCGCGGGTGAGCGCCGCCGCCTCACTCTCGGCGGCCTGGAGCGCCCGTGCAAGGAGGCGCTCGCGTTCCTGATGCGCCGCAATTTGATCCTGCGCCACGGCCAACTGCGCGCCCAGGGCGCTCACGTGAGCGGCCGCCTCTTCGACCGACGCGAGGAGATTCAGGCGGGCTCGGGCCCCCCGGACGAACGCCCGGAGCGCCCGGTCGAGAGCCATGAGGGCTGCCCCGGCCACACGTTTGAGGGCCCGGGATCGGGTTCGCAGAAACCGCCGAGCCAAGACGGCTGCGCGTCGCAGGGGGTGTCCGATCCTCCTCTTCCAGCTCCCAGGTCACTGCCGTAGTAGGAAAATACCCGGGGCGTCGCCGCCATAGACTGCGTGAGCGGCCCATGAAAACGCCGTCGCGTGGGCCGAGCCTGCGATGGCTGGGCCGTCCGTTTCTGAGCACATCCATTTCTCGAGTCGAGGGGCGATGTCCGATTCGACACGTTCTGAAAACCCGTACGATTGGCTGTTGTTCTTGACAATCCTTCGTATATTTGGTAATTGTTGAGAAATCTATCACGCCGACCGTCACAAAACAGGCGGGTTCTGCGGCCTCCACAATAGGCAAGCCGGACCGACTGGACCACCACACCCACGGGACAAAAGCCTGAGGGATCGGTTCTCGCACTCGAGGATCTCCCTCAGGCTTTCCTACACGCAGCCGCCATGCGATGCGGGACCCCCGCGACCACGAGGATGAGGAGGGTCGACTTCGCGCATGAACGGGCTCTATGATCCGCGGTTCGAGCACGACAGCTGCGGGGTGGGCTTTGTTGCCACGACGACCGGGCGCAGCCACACGGTGCTCGAGCGGGCTCTCGAAGCGGTTGCAAACCTGACCCATCGTGGGGCCGTCTCGGCCGATGGTAAGACCGGCGACGGTGCCGGGGTGCTCACGCAGATTCCCCATCAAGTCCTGGCTCCCGAGCTCCACCGGTTGGGCGCCCGGGTGACGCGGCACACCGATCTCGGTGTGGGCATGATCTTTCTCCCGACAGACTCTGGGATGCAGGTTCGCGCGCGGGCCGTGGTCGAGGCCGCGATCATCAGAGAAGGGCTGGTCCTCTTCGGCTGGCGGAAGGTCCCGGTGGCCCTCTCCGCGCTCGGTCAAGATGCGGGCCGCTCCCGCCCGGAGATCGAGCAGGTGCTGATCGGCCGGCCGGACCGGCTGGGCAGCGCGGAGTTCGAGCGATCGCTCTACCTCGCCCGCAAGCTGATCGAGCGGCGCTGGGCGGAGGAGGGGATCGCCGATGCCTACATCCCCTCGTTTTCGCACCAGACGATCGTGTACAAGGGAATGTTCATCGCGACCCAACTCCCGCGTTTCTATCCGGATCTTGAGGATCCGCAGTTCGAGACCGCGCTGGCCGTGTTCCATCAGCGGTACAGCACGAACACCTTTCCGAGCTGGTCCCTGGCCCAGCCGTTCCGGTTCCTGGCCCACAATGGGGAAATCAACACCCTGTGGGGGAACGTCAACTGGACCCGGGCCCGGGAGGTCGACCTCCGTGCGCCCTGCTGGCGTGAGCGGATGCGGGATCTGCTGCCCGTCATCCAGCGGGGAGGCAGCGACAGCGCGATGCTGGACAATGTCCTGGAGCTCGTGGTCCACTCCGGCCGCGACCTGCTCCATGGCATGATGATGCTCGTGCCCGAGGCATGGGAGAATATCGCCGACATGCCGGACGACGTGCGGGCGTTCTACGAGTTTCACGCGGGCCTGTCTGAGCCGTGGGACGGTCCGGCAGCCCTGGCCTTCAGCGACGGCCGGTTCGCCGCCGCCACGCTCGACCGCAACGGCCTCCGCCCGTCCCGCTACACGATCACGGACGACGGCCTCGTCATCGTCGCCAGCGAGGTGGGCGTGATCGATCTCGATCCGGCGCGGATCGTCGAGAAAGGGCGGCTCGGCCCCGGACGGATGATCGCGGTCGATACGGCCTCCGGCAGGATCCTCACGAACGAGGCGATCAAGCGCGAGCGCGCCTGGCGGCGGCCCTACGCGGCGTGGGTATCCGCGGGCCGGGTCCGGTTGGAGACGAGCGGTGTCGGCGAGATCCGAGGAGAGGGCACCGATCCCGGTGACTCCGCAAAGCGCCCCGGAGACGGTCTGCTGCGCGACCTCGTCGCGTTTGGCTACACTCAAGAGGAGGTCCGGCGGATCCTGCAGCCGATGTGGAAGGATGGGTCGGACCCGGTGTGGTCGATGGGGGACGACACGCCGCTCGCGGTGCTCTCCTCCAAGCCACGCCTCTTCTACAACTACATTAAGCAGCGGTTCGCGCAGGTCACCAACCCACCGATCGACGCGCTGCGCGAGCGCCTCGTCATGTCGCTCAGGACCCTGCTGGGGCCGCGCCCGTGCTTTCTCGAGGAGAGCCTGGAGCATGCCCGCCTCATCGAGCTCCAGAGTCCGCTGCTGACGAACGCCCAGATCAGCCACCTGCGGGATGTCCCGGGGTTCGAGGCCCGCACCCTCCCCACCGTGTTCCCGGTGGCGCAGGGGGGCGAAGGGCTTGAGCGGGCACTCGTCCGATTGTGCGATGACGCAGCCTATCATGTCGAGGAAGGCGCCGCCCTCTTGATCCTCTCCGATCGCGGGGTGGACGCGGGCCGCGCCCCCATCCCCATGGTGCTGGCCGTGGGCGCGGTGCATCAGGAGCTCATCCGGCGGGGGCTTCGGATGCGGGTCAGTCTCGTCGCGGAAACAGGGGAGGCGCGGGATGTTCACCATCTCGCCACCTTGATCGGCTACGGGGCCGGCGCCGTCAATCCGTATCTCGTGTACGAGGTGATCGCAGAGGAAGCCGCGCGGGCGGGGGCCGAGCCGACCGACGCGCTCGTCACGTACCGCAAGACGATCGAGTCCGGGCTCCTGAAAGTCATGTCGAAGATGGGCATCTCGACCATCAGCAGCTATCACGGCGCCCAGATCTTCGAGGCGGTCGGGGTGGACCACGCGCTCGTTGAATTCGCGCTGACAGGGACGCCCTCGCGTCTTGGCGGGATCGGCCTCGGTGAGATCGCGGATGACCTGCTGGAGCGCCACCGGAAGGCGTTCGGCGATCCCCCGCCCGGATCGTTGGGAGATCCCGGGTTGTTCCGGTTTCGGAAGGACGGGGAGTATCACGCGTTCCATCCCAACGTGGTGCGGAGTCTCCATCGCTTGGCCCTCAGTGGGAGTCGCGACGACTATCTGGCGTACGCGTGGGAGGTGACGCACCGGCCGCCGACCGCGATCCGTGACCTGTTGGAGTTCGGGACGGGGAGCCCGATCGCGGTTGAGGAAGTGGAGCCGGCTGAGGCGATCGTCACGCGATTCGTCGTGTCGTCGATGTCGCACGGCTCCCTGAGCAAGGAGGCCCACGAGACCCTGGCGATCGCGATGAACCGTCTCGGCGCCAAGAGCAGCAGCGGCGAAGGGGGGGAGGATCCCCGGCGCTTCAAGCCGGCCCCCAACGGAGATTGGGCGAACTGCGCGGTCAAGCAGGTGGCCTCCGGTCGCTTCGGCGTGACCACCGAATACTTGGTGGCCGCCCAGGAGCTCGAGATCAAGATGGCGCAGGGCAGCAAGCCCGGCGAAGGCGGCCAGATCCCGGGCACGAAGGTGACCGAAGAGATCGCGCAGATCCGGCGGGCGCAACCCGGGATCGCGCTCATCTCACCCCCGCCTCACCACGATATCTACAGCATCGAAGATCTCGCGCAGTTGATCTACGATCTCAAGCAGGGGAACCCCAGGGCGCGGGTGTCCGTCAAGCTCGTCAGCGAGGCCGGCGTCGGGACCGTCGCGGCGGGGGTCGCCAAGGCCTACGCCGATACGGTGCATATCGCGGGCTGTGACGGCGGCACCGGCGCCTCGCCGTTGGACTCGATCAAGAACGCCGGCGTGCCGTGGGAATTGGGCCTGGCCGAGACCCAGCAGACCCTGGTGTCCAACAACCTCCGGGGCCGCGTGCGGGTGCGCGTCGACGGCGGCATGAAGACCGCGCGAGACGTCGTCATCGGGGCGATGCTGGGCGCCGAGGAGTTCGGGTTCGGGACCGCCGCGGTCGTGGCCCTGGGGTGTGTGATGGCCCGCCAGTGCCACCTCAACAGCTGTCCCGTGGGGATCGCGACCCAGCGGCACGACCTTCGGGCGAAGTTTCCCGGGACCCCAGAGCGCGTCGTGTATTTCTTCCTCGCGATCGCAGATGACGTCCGCCGTCTTCTGGCGTCGCTCGGCTTCAGAGCGCTCGCTGAAGTCGTCGGTCGCGCCGACCTCCTTCGCGTGCGTGCGGATCTTCCGGTCCCCCGGGCCAAGCGGCTCGTGCTCGATGCCATCCTGGCCGACCCCGATCCTTCCGGCACGCGCGCCCGGCGCCATGTGTTCGAGCGCAATGACCGTCCGGGGGAGCCCTACGACGACCGCATCCTCGTGGAGATTGGCGAAGACCTCGTCGCAGGCCGGCCGGTGGACCGCGCCTTTCCGATCCGGAACGTCGACAGGACCGTGGGGGCCCGCATCGCAGGCGCGATCGCCAGGAAGTGCGGAAACGCCGGGCTTCCTGATGGAACGATCACGCTCCGCTTTGCGGGCAGCGCCGGTCAGTCCTTTGGCGCCTGGTGCGTCGGCGGGATGCGGCTCCACCTCGTCGGAGAGACCAACGATTACGCGGGGAAGGGGATGACGGGCGGGGAGATCGTGATCACGCCGCCGGAACCGCTGGTGTGGACCTCGTACCGACACGTCATCGCGGGCAATACGGTGCTCTACGGCGCAACGGGCGGCCGGTTCTTCGCCGCGGGGAGGGCGGGGGAGCGGTTCGCGGTTCGGAACAGCGGCGCCGTGGCCGTGGTCGAAGGCGTCGGCGATCACGGGTGCGAGTACATGACGGGCGGGACCGTGGTGGTGCTCGGAGAGACCGGCCGCAACTTTGGAGCCGGCATGACCGGAGGCACCGCCTACGTCCTCGACGAATCGGAGGGATTCGAACGCCGGTTCAACCCGACCCTCGTGACGCTTCACCCGGTCGACGATCCCGCCGACGCCGCGCGTCTGCGCGATCTCGTGACCGCGCACGTGGAGACGACGGGAAGCACCAGGGCACGCGAGATCCTCGAGGACTGGGATCGGTGGATTCCATTGTTCCGGAAGGTCGTGCCGCGCGCCGCACCGGCGAGCGCCTCCACGGACGCACCGAAGGACCGCAGCGAGCGCCGCTAGCGAGGCGGCGACCAGGTCGCCTGCCCTCCGCACGGAGGGTCCTCAGGAGGATCCTCTGAAGGAGGACCCTCCGAAGGGGGACCCTGCAAAAATGGTCACCCGGATGGGGGTATGCCTACCTCCCACGGCGAAGCCCGGCCCCCGAGGGGGTATGATAGAATCGAGGCCTGGGGGATCGGGCATGACGGCGATCGAACACCTAACCACCTTTTTCAGCGGTGAAGAGGAGATCGCCGCGGCGTACCTGTACGGCCAGCCGGCGACGGATCGTACGTGGCCCGACTCCGACATCGAGATCGGGCTGCTCTTCCGGAGCGCGGTCGGCGGCGAGGCCGCGACGGAGTATCTCGAGGGGCTGGCGGGGAACAATCCGCTGGGGGAATCTCCCGGAATCTTGATGCCGTTCTCGCTCAACGCGCACATTCTCCCGGTCGTGCACGAGGTGATGACCTGGGGGCGCCTCGTCGCAGACAACGAACCCTCCGAACGCGAATCCTTCGCCCGCCGCATCAGCGATCGGATGGAGCAGGAGCGTCCGAAACTGTTGGAGGAAGCGCACGAGTCGATCATGCAGGCGCGGACGTTCGGCCTGCCGGCGACGGGAGACCCGGTCCCGACGGTCGCACAGCCTGTTCGCCCGCTCGATCCGGTCCGGATCGGGTGGCGGCTCGGGCGAGTCCTGACCTCGGTACCCATCATCGAGATGTTCACTCGGGACATTGAGTCGGTCGCGGCGGACGCCGAGCGGGTCACGCAGATCATCGGCGTGTTTGGGAACGCCAGCGGGGCCGCCACAGGAATCGCGAAAGCGATGTTGACGACCTTTGGTACACTGCGTCCCAGCCGGCGGTGGGAGGTGTTCCTGCCCCTCGCCGACACGGGAATCATCCCGATGGAGCTGGCGCTCCACCTTGCGGCCATGGTCGAGACGCGCTGGACCCTGCTGACCGGCAGCGGCATCATGATGCCCGAACGGGTCATCTCGCAGATTCGCAGCTACCTTCCTCCCATCATCACCTTCGCGCGGCGGGCTTCCTGGACGACCGAGCTGCCGGGACTGTCGACGAACCAGCGGCTGCATTAGGCAACGTCAGGAGCGAGGCTGCGCATGCGACAAGATGAACCAACGGTCGCTACGCTTCCCACGCCCGGCCGGAAGGCTTCCGCGCCGGCGCGTCCACGCTGGCGACCCCGGTGGTGGGCGGTGGGGGTCGCGGCCATCGCCACCGTCGGAGCGGTCGCGGTGGCTGTGATGGCATCGGCCGAGCGCGATGCTTATCTGCGCACCCACCCGGCGGTGCCGAACCTGGTGGGGAAAACGGTGGCGGAGGCGGCGCGCATGATGGTGCCGCTCCACTTTGGCATCATCGTCACCGGGTCCATTCAGGACAGCAACGCGCGCATCGGCGTCGTGCTGATCCAGAATCCCGCTCCAGGACGTCTCCTTCCGATCGGGTCGATCATTCAATTGAAGGTCAGCCAGGGCTCCGGTGTCGTTCCGCGCCTCCGCGGCGATCTCGTCTCCGCAGCCGCGCAGCGGCTGGAGGCCGTCGGACTCCGGCTGGGCCGAGTCCGGGACATCGAAGACGGCGCGGCCCCCGGGACCGTCCTCGAACAGTTCACCCCGCCGGGCCACCGGATCGACGCGAACAGTCCGGTAGATGTGCTGGTCAGTGACGGGCCGCACCAGGATGCGACGACGGCGGTGCTTACGGCGACACCACATGGAGTGTCGCTCGCGGGAGCGACGGTCGCGCAGGAGAGTCGGGCGGTCGTCTCCACCGCCGCGCCCCTCGCGGTGCCGCTTTGGATCGATCTCGCACCGGGCACTTTGGTCCCGGCTCCCGATGAGCATCGGACCATCACCCCGCAGAAGGGACAGGAGGGAGGCACGCGTGTCGGATCCGCTTCAACTGACTGTGCAGCCGACTCCCAACGTAAACGCCCTGAAGTTTGTCACCAACCGGCGGATGACCGAGGGGCGGAGCCAGACCTTCACGGACCCGAGCACCGCGTCGTCCCCGCTGGCCCGTGACCTGCTGGCGATCGCGGGCGTGCGTCAGGTGTTCCTGTTGAACGACTTCATCACGATCACCCGGCACGAGGGCGTCGAGTGGGACGCCGTCGTACCGCAGGCCGAGGCCCTGATCCGGCAGTATCTCTCCGGGTAGGATCGGCGCCCCCCGTCTCGCCATGCGTCGAGCGCAGTTCGAACGGCTGGTCGCTCGGGCGCTGGACGATCTCCCCCCGCAGTTCGCTGAGCGCCTGAAGAACATCGCCGTGATGGTCGAGGCCCGGCCGTCCCGCGAGGTGGCCCGGGAACTTGGGGGAGACATTCTAGGGTTGTACCAGGGTGCGAGCGAGCTCGAGCAGTCCCCCATGGCCCCCTTCGAGCTTCCGGAAGTCGTCGTGATCTATCAAGAGAACATCGAGGCGGTGTGCCGGACGGATGCGGAGATCGTCGAGGAAGTGCGCAAGACGGTCATCCACGAGATCGGCCACCACTTCGGCCTCACCGACGAGCAGATGGAATATTAGCGAACAGACGGCCTTCTAGCGTGAATGTTCCGGAAAGTTGACATCCAAAAACGGGCGCAGTACAATCCCCATCAGACCGACTGGTCAGTCTATAGAGCGGGAGTTGTTGATGGCCACCGCCGTCGATCGGCTGCCCAAAGGGTTGCAACGCGAAGAGACACGCAAGAGGATCCTCGAATCCGCCGCACAGGTGTTCGCGGCAAAGGGCTTCCACAACGCCGCCGTCGACGACATCGTCAAGGCCTCGGGCACATCCAAGGGCGCGGTATACTTCTACTTTGAAAGCAAAGACCAGATCTTTCTATGCCTCGTCGAAGACTACGCCTCGATCCTGGCCTACGAGATCCAAACCGCCGTGCAGCGGGGCCGAGGGTTGGTCGCCCAGATCGAGGGCGCGATCGTCACGCTGGTACGGAGCTTCGAGCGTCACCGCGACCTCGCGAAGATCGTGCTGATCGACTGGTTCTCTGTTGGCCCTGAGTTTCAGGGGAAGCGGATCGCGCTGAAGGCCATGCTGGTCGAGGTGCTGCGAGGCTACCTCGACAGGGCGGTTGAGGACGGCAAGATCGCGCCGCAGGATACCGAAACCGCGGCGTATGTCTGGATCGGGGCCATCAGCGAGGTCGTGCTTCGGTGGCTGAACACCGGAAAGCCCGATCCCCTCGAGGAAGTGCTGGCCCCACTCACCCGCCTGCTTCTGAGGAGCGTAGGGTTCTCCGTCTCTCCCGCCGCGTCGCGTTAACGACCGGCACATGGCAGCCGACCTCCGCAGGCGGACGTGGATGCGGCTCAGTGAGGCGGCTTTCCTTCGGGGAACGTTCGTCCTCAGCTCCGGCCGCACCAGCGAGTACTATATCGACAAGTACCTGTTTGAGACCCGCCCGGACGTCCTTCGCGACGTGGCGCGGTTGCTCGCCCGGTCCCTTCCTCCCGAGACGACCCGGCTTGCGGGGCCTGCGCTGGGGGGCGTCCCGCTGGCCACCGCGGTCGCACTCGAAACGGGACTCCCCTTCGTCATCGTGCGGCCCGAGGCCAAGGATCACGGCACCGGGCGGACGATCGAAGGGAGCCTCTCCCCGGGCGACCGAGTGGTCGTGCTCGAGGACGTCGTCACGACCGGGGGGCAGGCCGTGCGCGCGGCCCGCGCGATCGCAGCCGCCGGGGGGCAGGTGATTCTCATCCTCGCGGTCGTGGACCGCAATGAGGGTGGCCGGGAAGGCGTCGAAGGGGCGGGGTATCGGTTCGAGGCCCTCTTCGATCTGCGCGAGTGGGCGCCCCCGCCGGCGTGAGCGTCAGGCCAGCGCGATTGGACGGACCGGTGACCCGGTGGCCCCGACGAGCTTGAGCGGGCTGCACACGAAGAGGAACTCGTAACACCGGTCCCGGCTCAGCGCTTCGAGGTTCAGGTTCTCGATGATGGCGATCCCGCATCGGGCGATCAGGTGCAGGTGGGCGAACAGCGTGGCGCCGGACTCGGGGTCGCGTTCTTCGACTTCATCCCAGGTCATGTTGTCGCACCCGACGCAGCGTACGTGCTTGGACGCGGCCCACTCCGACCCTTCACGGCTCACTCCCGCAGCCGAGAGATAGCGGGCTTCGTCGCCCCACAGCTTGGCAAACCCGGTGCGGACGAGGAGCGCGTCGCCCGGCCGGACGGTCACTTCGCCCAGCCGGGCGGCGGCCTCGAGATCTGCGGCGGTGATCCGGTAGTGCTCGGGAAGCGGATCCTGTCGGCGTGCCGCCGAGACATCCAGGAGCACCCCGCGCGCGACGATCGGATCCATCGTCTCGATTCCGTGGACGGTAAACCCCTTGGACGTTTCAACGTCTGGGGTGATCCCGACGTCCCCGTACAGGCGAAGATCGCAGGCTTGATGCGAGAGGGCGTCGATGTGGGTTCCCGTGTGCTCCATCATGACGACGATGCCGGACGCGCTGCTGCGGGGCCCGAAGCGGCTTGGCGCGTACGTGTCGCCGTGGCGCCGGTGCAGCTGGTAGGAGTACCCGGGGCGGTGGGCCGGATGGATCGGCATCGCCGCCGTTCGAGGTTGTTCAAGATCGTACACTCGCCGTTGGACCACGGTTTGCACCAGATCGACTACGGACGGCATCGTCGCGGCTCCCCCCATCGCACAAGTTGCGTCGCCGGGCGTATTCGGCCCGTTCCGCCCGCGCCTCCTCCTGAGCACTGTGACGCAAACTTACGCAAGCGCTGTGTTGACATAGGGGGGAGCCGATCATACAATAATAGATGAGTAAAACACTCCAGAATTGAGGATTGTCGCAGTACCCCCCGGACGCCCGAGTTGGGGGGCGGGTCGGGGGATGGAGGAGCGAATGAGCGGGGAATTGGTCATCAAGGACCTGGTCGCGCAGGTCGAGGACAAGGTCATTCTCAAGGGCACGAACCTGACGGTGCGGTCCGGGGAGATCCACGCGCTGATGGGCCCGAACGGATCGGGCAAGAGCACGCTTGCCAACGTGTTGATGGGCAACCCGTTCTACCAGGTCACCAAGGGCGAGGTGCTGTACAAGGGTGAGGACCTGCTCTCGATGGCCCCGGACGAGCGGGCGCGCAAGGGGCTGTTCATCGCGTTCCAGTATCCGGTGAGCATTCCCGGGGTGACGATGGCGAGCTTTCTCAGGACGGCCGTGAGCGCGCGGCGCGGCTACGACAAGGACAGCCTGATGAGCCTCGCCGAATTCCAGAAGCTCGTCAAGGCCAAGGTCGAGGAGCTCCAGGTCGAGCCGACCGTCCTCGGCCGGTACGTGAACGAAGGGTTCAGCGGGGGCGAGAAGAAGCGCGCGGAGATCTTGCAGATGGCGGTGCTCGAGCCCGAGATCGCGATCATGGACGAGACCGACTCGGGACTGGACGTAGACGCCGTCAAGATCGTCGCGGCCGGGGTCAACAGGATGTACGAGAGCTCAGGGCGGAAGATGGGGGTCCTCGTCATCACCCACTACCCGCGGATCCTCAAATACATCAAGCCGACCACGGTTCACGTGATGTTCGACGGCCGGATCGTGACCTCGGGCGACGCCGTGCTGGCCGAGGAATTGGACCAGATCGGTTACGATGGGATCCGGGCGCAGTACGAGCAGGTGGCGGCGGAGGTTGCCCACGAGGGCGAGGTCCGCACCGCCGGCAAAGTGTTCTGGGTGCGACACTAGCGAGGAGGGTACGCATCATGGCAGTGACGAACCCGCTCGGCATCGAGCTCGACCAGTACAAGTACGGGTTCCACGATCCCGAAGACACGTACGCGTTCAAGTCTCGCAAGGGGCTGGACCGCGAGATCGTGGAGATGATCGCCCACATGAAGAGCGAGCCCGATTGGATGCGGGCGTTCCGTCTCCACTCGCTCGGGGTGTGGGAGAAGAAACCGCTCCCGACCTGGGGCGGCAACGTCGGTGAGATCGACTTCAACGACATCTACTACTACGTCAGGCCGATGGAGAACCAAGGGAAAACCTGGGACGATGTCCCGGCGGACATCAAGAACACCTTCGACCGGCTGGGGATCCCCGAGGCGGAGAAGAAGTACCTGGCCGGCGTGGGCGCCCAATACGAGAGCGAGGTCGTCTACCACAGCCTGCGCGAGGAGTGGACGAAGCTGGGCGTGGTCTTCCTGGATATGGACTCCGCCCTGCGGGAGCACCCCGGCATCGTCAAGGAATACTTCG
The DNA here is from genome assembly GCA_035703895.1 of bacterium. NCBI lineage: Bacteria > bacterium. The sequence goes on from DASSXJ010000248.1 coordinate 32,892, forward strand.
GGACGGTCATCCCGCCCGAGGACAACAAGTTCGCGGCCCTGAACAGCTCGGTGTGGAGCGGAGGGTCGTTCGTCTACGTCCCGGCGGGCGTGCACGTCGACATCCCGCTGCAGGCGTACTTCCGGATCAACGCGCAGAACATGGGCCAGTTCGAGCGGACCCTGATCATCGCGGAGCCGGGCTCGTACGTCCATTACGTAGAGGGGTGCACCGCCCCGACCTACACGAGCGACTCGCTGCACAGCGCGGTCGTGGAGATCATCGTGAAGGAGGGCGCCCGGGTTCGCTACACGACGATTCAGAACTGGTCGAAGAACGTCTACAACCTGGTGACCAAGCGCGCGGTCGCCTACCGCGACGCGACGATGGAGTGGGTGGACGGAAACCTGGGGAGCAAGCTGACGATGAAGTACCCGAGCGTCTACATGCTCGAGCCGGGGGCCAAGGCGGAGATCCTCTCGATCGCGTTCGCGGGGGAGGGACAGCACCAGGATCCGGGGGGCAAGGTGATCCACGCCGCGCCGCACACCCAATCATCGGTGGTCAGCAAGTCGATCAGCAAGTCCGGCGGGCGGGCCGGCTACCGAGGCCTGGTCAAGATCTACCCCGGCGCCAAGGGCAGCAAGTGCGCGGTCCGCTGCGACGCGTTGATCCTCGATGAGAAGTCCCGCTCGGACACCTATCCGACGATGGAGATCGACGAGGACGACGTGCAGGTCACGCACGAGGCGACCGTATCGAAAGTCTCGGACGAGCAGCTCTTCTACCTCATGAGCCGCGGGATCAACCAGGACGAGGCGATGAGCATGATCGTGCGCGGCTTCATCGAGCCGATCTCCCGGGAGCTGCCGATGGAATACAGCGTGGAGCTGAACCGGCTGATCCAGCTCGAGATGGAGGGGTCGGTCGGCTAACTGCCGCGCCGTCACAACCGGCCGCGCGTCCCTGGGGGCATACGTGTGAGGCACGGGGAGGGCAGGGCGTCGGCTCTGCCCTCTCTGAGTGCGTGGGAGCGCGGCGGCCCGCCGGTGTTGGCACGGATGGAGGAGTGCGGTGAGTGAGATGCCCTCGCTAGCCACCATGACCCTGAGCCGGGCGCTTGTCGAGGAACTGAGCGCTGCGTCCGGGGAGCCTGCCTGGCTCCGCGAGCGGCGGCTGGCGGCCTGGGAGGCATTTGTGCGCCTTCCGCTGCCCTCCGCCGACGACGAGGAGTGGCGCCGAACGGACATCAGCGCCCTCGACCTCGACGCCTTTGGTGTGTTGCCGTTCAGCGTGCAAGAGGGCCGGGCGCCGGCGTCGCTCCTGGCGCTGCTCGGCGATACCGACCGCGCGGGGGGAGTGCGCCTCGTGGTCAACGGTGCGCAGGCCAGCTCCCGCCTGGCCGCCGAGCTCGCGCAGCGCGGGCTCATTTTTACCTCGCTGTCCGACGCCGTACGCAGTCATCCGGAGATCGTCCGTCAGTATCTCGGGACCGTAGTCCGGGACGACGAGAACAAGTTCCGGGCGCTGCATGGCGCGTTGTGGAGCGGCGGCACGTTTCTCTACGTCCCGAAGGGCCTGGAGGTCGATGTCCAGTTGGTCACGGGGACCTGGCTGGACCGGGACGGCGCCGCGTTTCTCCCGCACACCTTGGTCGTCGCCGAGGAGCGCAGCCGGGTGACGCTGGTCGAGGTCTTCGCGTCCGCGCAGGGGGCGGCACGGGCCCTGGTCAATCACGCGGTCGAGTTGGTCCCCAAGGCCGGCGCGCAGATTCGTTACGTCAACCTCCAGGACTGGGGGCGGAACCTCTGGGAGTTCGGCATCGTGCGGATGGTCCTCGAGCGGGACGCGACCGTGAACAGCTTGATGGTGGCCTTCGGCGCCGGGCTCGTGAAGACCAACGTAGAAAGCCGGTTGGTCGGGCAGGGCAGCACCTCCGAGATGCTGGGCATCGCCTTCGGCGACGGAACCCAACACTTCGATTTTCACACGCTGCAGGAGCACGTCGCGCCCAACACCACGAGTGACCTCCTGTACAAAGGGGTGCTCAAGGACAAGGCGCGGTCCGTCTTCTCCGGGTTGATCCGCGCCGACTACGGGGCCCAGAAGACCAATGCGTTCCAGCTCAACCGCAACCTCATCCTCTCGGAAGGCGCGCGGGCCGACAGCATGCCCAAGCTTGAGATCATGGCGAACGATCTTCGGTGTACGCACGGCGCCAGCACCAGCCGGCTGAACGAGGACCAGATCTTCTACTTGATGAGCCGCGCGCTCCCGCGTGCGGTCGCCGTGCGCATGATGGTCGACGGGTTCCTTGCCGAGATCTTCGATCGCATCCCGCTTGAGATGGTGCGACGGCGGCTGAGCGAAACCGTCGAGCGAAAGATGGAGCACTATGTATGATCGAGTACGTCCGGGTCGCCAAGACCGCCGAGGTCGCGCCCGGCACGATGAAGCGGGTGGACGTGGCCGGCCACCGCGTGGCGCTCGTTAACGTCGGCGGCGAGTATCTCGCGATCGCCGATACCTGCAGCCACGAGGAGGCATCCCTGAGCCAGGGCACGCTGGCCGGCGAGGTGGTCGTCTGCCCCAAGCACGGCGCCCGGTTCAACGTCAAGACCGGACGCGTGCTGTCGCTCCCGGCCGTCCGGTCGGTGGCGGTGTACCCCGTTCGCGTCGAGGGTGATGAGATACTGGTGGCACCGGATCCGCAGCGCTCTGCGGGCGTGCCCCACCGGAGGTAAGACCCCATGCGGGGCGAGGCAGGCACACGAGGAGGCACGGCAATGGGCATCCCGCCGACGATCCGCGAGGACTTCCCGATCCTCCGGCAACGCGTGAACGGGAAGCCGCTCGTCTACCTGGACAGCGCAAACACGTCACAGAAGCCCCGCCAAGTCATCGCCGCCCTCGTCCGGTACTACGAGGACTACAACGCCAACATCCACCGGGGCGTGTACGCGATCGCCGAGCGCGCGACCGCGGAGTACGAGGCGGCGCGCGCGAAGGTGGCGGGGTTCTTGGGCGCGGCGGAGCCGGCCGAGATCGTGTTCACACGCAACATCACCGAGGCGCTGAACCTGATCGCCCACTCTTGGGGCCGCCACCATGTCGGGCCGGGCGACGAGATCCTGACGACCGAGATGGAGCACCACAGCGATCTGGTGCCATGGCAGTTGCTGGCGCAGGAGCGCGGGGCGCGGCTGCGTCACATCCCGTTCGATGATCATGGACGCCTCATCCTCGACGACCTCGACCGCCTCATCACCGAGCGCACGAAGATCGTCGCCCTGGTGCACGTCAGCAATGCGTTCGGCACCGTCAACCCGGTGGCCGAGATCGCCCGCGCCGCCCACGAGCGCGGCGCGGTGGTCGTCGTGGACGGCGCGCAGAGCGCCCCTCACCGCCCGGTTGACGTGCAGGCCCTCGGCGTAGACTTCTTTGGCTTCACCGGCCACAAGATGCTGGGTCCGATGGGGACCGGCGGGTTGTGGGCGAAGCGGTCGCTGCTCGAAGAGATGGAGCCTTTCCTCGGGGGCGGCGAGATGATCACCGATGTTTGGCTCGACCACGCGACGTGGAACGAGGTGCCCTGGAAGTTTGAGGCCGGGACGCAAAACGTCGGCGACACGATTGCCTTGGGCGTGGCGATCGACTACCTGGAGCGGCTGGGCATGGACGCGGTCATGGCGCACGAGCGCGAGATTACCGGCTACGCGCTAGAGCGCCTGCGGCAGGTTCCCGGATTGCACATCCTGGGGCCGGGGCTCGACGAGCGCGGCGGGGTGGTTTCGTTCACAATGGACGGTATGCATCCGCACGACATCGCGCAGGTGCTGGATCAGGACGGGGTGTGCGTACGGGCCGGCCACCACTGTACGAAGCCGCTGCACCGCAAGCTGGGGATGGCCGCTTCGGTGCGCGTCAGTTTCTACGTGTACACGGTCAAGGAAGAGATCGACGTGTTGACCGAGGCCTTGCTCAAGACGAGGGAATTGTTCCGTGTCGCTGGATGACCTGTACCGCGAGACCATCCTGGACCACTACCGCCACCCGCGGAACAAGGGCGTGCTGGAGGGGGCGGACATCACCGGCGAAGGGGCCAACCCCCTGTGCGGGGATGAGATCACGATCTTCTTGATCGTCCGCGACGGCGTGGTGCGCGACGTCCGGTTCGAGGGCAAGGGGTGCTCGATCAGCCAGGCATCCGCCTCCATGATGACGGAGCTCATCAAAGGGCGGCCGGTCGAGGAAGCCCGCGGCCTGATCGCGGCGTTCAAGGCGATGATGCATGGGGAACCCGCCAATGGGGACCTGGGCGACCTCGAGGCCCTGCAGGGCGTGCGGAAGTTCCCCGTCAGGGTCAAGTGCGCAACGCTCGGATGGGTCACGCTCGAGGGCGCGCTTCAGGAGCTGGCCTCCCGCTGACCACCGCGCGGTCGTGGAACGCGCGGTGGCGATTTGCGACCGCCGGGCCGCCGTGTTATTTTAGGGCCGGGTTAGGGCGGATCGAGCGCGAACCGGGATCCGGAGGGAGCACACCACCATGTCCACAGGGTTTGTTGCGGGGCCCGAGCCGAATGGCGCCGGAGCCGCTCCGCGCGGGAGCCAGGTCACTCCGATCTCGGATGCGGTCGCGATCTTGGACAGCCTTCCCGGAGGCGGCTTCATTCTGACGACCGTGGAGGCGGCGCTCAACTGGGGGCGCGCCTCGTCGATCTGGCCGTTGACGTTCGGGCTCGCGTGCTGCGCCATCGAGATGATGGCGGCGTACGCCAGCCGGTTCGACCTGGACCGCATGGGCATCATCCCACGCGCCACGCCGCGGCAGGCCGACCTTATCATCGTCGCGGGCCGGGCGACGATCAAGATCGCGCCGATCGTCCGCCGTCTGTGGGAGCAGATGCCCGAACCCCGCTACGTGATCTCGATGGGGTCGTGCGCGACCTGCGGCGGTCCGTTTTACTACGACAACTACTCCATCCTCAAGGGGATCGATCAGGTCGTCCCGGTCGACGTGTACGTGGCCGGCTGCCCTCCGCGCCCGGAAGCCCTGATCGAGGGGATCCTCAAACTTCAGGAAAAGATCAAGCGCGAGCCGATCTTGCGGCAGCAGGCCGCCGCGGCGCTTCGCGGCGCGTAGGAGGCGGCGCATGGCGCTTCGGACCGAGGAGCTCATGCTCAACATGGGGCCCCAGCACCCGAGTACCCACGGGGTGCTGCGGATGGTCGTCACCCTAGACGGCGAGAACATCGTCGAAGTCCAGCCCGACATCGGGTACCTCCATTCCTCCGTCGAGAAAATGATGGAGCACCGCACATACGTGCAGAACGTGGCCCTGGTCGATCGGGGGATGGACTACCTCATCGCCCTCAACAACGAGGAGGTCTACTGCCTGGCGGTGGAGCGGCTCGCCGGCATCCAGATCCCCGACCGGGCCCGGTACATTCGCACGATCTTCCTGGAACTGAACCGGCTCGCCAGCCACCTGGTCTGGCTCGGCACGTGGGCGATCGACATCGGGGCCACCACGGTGTTCCTGTGGTGCTTCCGCGAACGCGAGATGATTCTGGACTTGTTTGAGAAGGTCACGGGGGGCCGGCTCCACCACGTCTATTTTCGCATCGGCGGCGTCTACGCCGACCTGGCGGAGGGGTGGGCCGAGGAGTGCAGCGCGTTCCTCGACTACTTCCTCCTCCGGGTCGACGAGTACGACACCCTCTTGACGGGGAACCCGATCTTCATCGCTCGGACCAAGGGGGTCGGCAAGATGAACCGCGCGGACGCGCTCGCGATGGGCGCGTCCGGCCCGGTGGCCCGCGCGAGCGGAATCGCCTACGATGTGCGCAGAGCATCACCGTACGAAGTCTACGACAAGATGGAATTTGACGTCCCCGTGCTCACCGACGGCGACTGCTACGCGCGGTATCTCGTCCGCCTCACGGAGATGCGTCAGTCGGTCCGGATCATCCGGCAGGCGCTGCGCGGCCTGCCCGGCGGCGAGATTCGCACGCGGGTCCCGATGACCATGAAGGCGCCCCGCGGGGAGGCGTACGTGCACACGGAGTCGCCTCGAGGGGATCTCGGCATCCACATCGTGAGCGACGGCGGCGAGACCCCGTACCGGGTGAAGATCCGCGCCCCGTCGTTCAGCAACCTCTTCGCGCTGACCGAGATGATGAAGGGCTGGAAGATCGCCGATGTGATCGCGATCCTGGGCAGCATCGATATCGTGCTCTCGGACGTCGATCGGTAGGGGGATCCAGATGCCGTTGTTGATTCGCGCGACACGCGCGGTGACCGCGCTGGCGACAGGGCTGGGGCTGAGCTTCCGCGTGATGCTCCGCCGCAAGGTGACGGTGAAGTATCCGGTCGAGAGGGTCGATGTGTCTCACCGGTTCCATGGCCTTCTGGCGCTGCCGATCGACCCGGAGACCGGCAAGGATCGCTGCATCATCTGCTTCCAGTGCGAGCGGATCTGCCCCGATCGATGCATCCACATCGAGGCCGAGGGCAAGGGCAAGGAGCGGGTGCTGACGCGGTTCGATATCGAGATGGACAAGTGTTGCTACTGCGGGTACTGCGTCGAGGTCTGCCCGACCGAGGCGATTGTGTTCGTGCCCCACTACGAGGCCTCCACGTACAACCGCGGCCGGCTCCTCTACGATCTCGACGACCTCCACCAGGCGGCTCCGAAGGAGCCGATCGCCCGCGGCATCGTCGGAGGGGCGCGGCGGTGATCCCCGAGCGCATCGCCCAGCTGCTGCAGCGCTTCCCCCGCGTGCGCGATCTGGTCGCCGAGCAGCACGGGGAAGAGGCGAAGGCCGACCAGGAGTGGGCGGCCAAGGAGCGGGAATGGCAGGCCGCCGTCGACCAGGCCAAAGCCGAGGGGAAGCCCGCGCCCCGGCCTATCAAGCGCGAAGAGTCCAAGGTGTACCGCCACCTGGGGCCCACCGTCTTGGTGCCGAAAGAGGACATCCTCGAGGTCTGCCGGTGGCTCCGCGACCATCCAGAGTTCGATCTCACCTATCTGTCGTTCGTGTCGGCGATCGACTGGCCGGATCACTTCGACATGATCTACCACCTGGGTTCGCTCGCCAAAGGCCACGGCCTCACCCTCAAAGTGCCCCTTTCCAAAGACGATGCGCGGATGCCGTCGGTGACCGGGCTGTGGCGCGGCGCGGACTGGCACGAGCGGGAGATCTACGACCTCTTCGGCATTGTGTTCGACGGCCATCCCAACCTCCGGCGCATCATGATGAGCGCCGATTGGAAGGGCCACCCGCTGCGGAAAGACTACGTCTACGAGGATCCTCAGTGGTTGGTCGACCTGGCGACCCAACGCCAGCGGGAGATCGCCGCCACGGGTGACGAGTGGGCCGACCGCGGCCAGCGCGCCTGACCCCGGCGTTATCCAGACTTTATCAAAGCTTTACACTGGCGGCTTAGCATGGCCACGGACCCCAGCATCCAAGAATTCCGAGGTGGGTGACCATGAGACGGCCTAATCTGGTGCGTGGATTTTGGGCTGGCGCGGCCGGCGGTGCTGCGGTGATGCTCGTCCTATTTGCCTACCGCTACGCGACGGGGATGCCGACGCTTCCGGAGGCGCTCGCCGAGCGCATGATCCGGCTGCTCCCGTATCAACTCTTCGCGCTCGTTTTGGCCAAGCTTCAGCACCTCGCGAAGCCGCTGGGGTTCGTCATGGCGATCGTGACGAGCGTGGTCGGATTCGGGCTCGGCGGCGTGGTGTACGCCTGGGGCACCCGGCAGACGCGCCGCGCGCGTCCGCTCCTCGCTGCGGCGACGGCGGTGATCACGTGGGTGCTGCTCACCTACGCCTTCCTGCCGTTCATCGAGGGGGGATTCCTCGGCGTCCCGCTGACCACCCTCGTGACGTCCCCCGCGGTCTCGATGGCGCTGGCCAGCGTGGTGTACGCGGTGGTGCTGGTGCTCCTCGCCGGACCGGCCGGGGTCGGTTCGATCACAGTCCCCTCGAGCGCGTCACCGGCCGCCGTCTCTCAGGATGCGGTCACCCGGCGTGACGTCCTGCGCCGTTCGGCCATCGTGCTCGTGGCCGCGGCCGCGGGGACGCGCTGTGTGACGTGGATCGGCAGCGCGGCATCACGGGTGGCTGCGGCGGCCGCCCAGACGTTCGCCCTCGTCAAGGGCATGCCGCCGGAAGTGACACCCAACGGCCAGTTCTACCAGATCTCCAAGAACTTCTTCGATCCCACGGTCGATATCGCCAAGTGGGAGCTCGACGTCAAGGGGGCGGTGTCCAAACCGCTCAAGCTGACCTTGGACGAATTCAAGAAGGCCGCGCCGGCGGTCGAACGGCACCAGACGTTTGAGTGCATCAGCAACGAGGTCGGCGGCGATTTGATCGGCAACGCGAAGTGGAAGGGCGTGCGCGTCAAGGACATCCTGGCCCTGGCCGGGGTCAAGCCGGGGGCGAAGACGGTGATCTGGCATGCCGCGGACGGGTACACGGAGTCGATTCCGCTGGAGATCGCCACCGATCCGCTGACGCTGCTCGCCTACGAGATGAACGGCGAGCCGATCCCGCAGAAGCACGGCGCCCCCGTGCGTGTGCTGCTGATCAACCGCTACGGCATGAAGCAGCCCAAGTGGCTCACCTCCATCGAAGTCTCCACCCAGGAGTATCGGAGCACCAAAGGGTACTGGGAGCAGCAGGGGTGGAGCCAGGACGCCTACGTGAAGGTCAACAGCGCATTCCGGGTCGAGACGAAAGAAGGCGCCGATCTCGCGTTGGGCGGGTGGGCGTTCGCCGGCAATCGGGGGATCTCAAAGGTGGAGTTCAGCCACGACGGCGGGAAGACGTGGCTTCCGGCGGCCGTCAAAGAGGCGCTCGGCGAAAATACCTGGCAGTTTTGGTCGGCGACGTGGACGCCCCCCAAACCGGGCGACTATACGATTCAGGTCCGCGCGACCGACGGGAAGGGTGTACTGCAGCCCGCGGAGCCGAAGCCCACGCTGCCCGACGGCGGTCAAGGCTATCACACGGTGAAGGTGCACTTCGCATAACTCAGGACCGCTCGACCGTTACCGATCGCGACTGAGGAGATACATCGAGAGATCCCGCAACCATCGGCCTCGGTCCCCGAGCGGCTCGAGGGCGAGAATCGCTTGGGCCGTCGCTTCCTGGGCGAGGCGCCGGGAGGGGGCCAGACCGAACACGGATGGAAAGGTGATCTTGGCCTGGGCCGCGTCGCTGCCGGTGCCCTTGCCGAGTTTCGTCTCTTCGCCAACGACATCGAGGATATCGTCCACGATCTGAAACGCGAGCCCCACGTGTTTGCCGTAGCGGCTCAGGGCGTCGAGATCTCCCGCCGCCGCGCCACCGAGCAGGCCTCCAATTCGCACGCAGGCTTGGATGAAGGATCCGGTCTTGAGGCGGTGGATCTCGTGCACGTCGGCCGCAGCTAACGGCTCTCCGGAGGCGAAGAGGTCCAGCGCCTGCCCGCCCACCATGCCGTGGGGTCCGATCCCCCGCGCCAGCTCGGCGATCGCCCTCACCACCCGGTCGGCCGGCACCTCGGGGGCCGCATTTCGCGCCAGCAGCTCGAACGCGTACGCGTGCAGCGCATCGCCGGCCAGCAAGGCGATCGCCTCGCCGTAGAGGACATGGCACGTGGGCCGGCCCCGCCGGGTCGGCGAGTTGTCCATCGAGGGAAGATCGTCGTGAATCAGTGAGTAGGTGTGGATCAGTTCGACCGCGCACGCCGCGGAGAGCACCGCCTCCGCGGCCATCCCCGCCACCTCCGCCCCGGCGAGCACCAGGATCGGCCTGAGGCGTTTTCCGCCCGCGAACAGGCTGTGGCGCATGGCCTCGAGCACCTGCCGGGACGGCTCGTCGTCCGCAGCGACGAACCGGTCGAGCGCGCGCTCGATCGCTCGGCGGTGCTCTTCCAGACGCGTCCCCACCGCGTCCAGGGCTTCTCTCGAGAGGGTCAAGGATCGACCGGGCTGGGTATCCGACACGCACGCATCCTCGCTAGCGGGGAGTCTGTCTCGCGCGGCCACAGCGGCGCTCGGCCGGCGTCCGGTACTTCGCGTCCCCAGCCGCCTCGCCGCCAAAGAAATGGACCACCGGATCGGTGGTCACGAATGTCCTGCTGATTTTCCAATCCTGCATTGTGGTATTATACCCTGGTCGCGCTGTGGCACGCAACTGCCGGCGATGGGGTGATATGAGCCGACTGCTGACGCTGCGCAATGCGCAACTCTATCTCGCCGGGACCGCCTTGTCGCTCTTTGGCGACACCGCGCTCTTTCTCGCCGTGGCGGTGTGGGTGAAGATCCTCACGGGGAGCAACGGGGCCGCCGGACTCATCTTCTTCATCCTCGGCGTGCCTGCGCTCTTCGCCCCCGCCTCCGGCCTGCTCGTGGATCGCGTGCGGCGGCGGCCGCTGCTCATCCTCGCGAACGTGGCGACCGGCGCGATGGTCCTGCTGCTGCTGCTCGTGCACGGCAAAGGGGACGTGTGGCTCATCTACCTCGTCGTGTTCCTGTATGGTGCGTCCTACACCATCATCAACGCGGCGCAGTCGGCGATGTTCACCGTGATGCTCCCGCGGGAACTGTTGGGGGAGAACAACGCGGCGATGCAGACGGTCTGGCAAGGGCTGCACCTCATTGGTCCGATGGCGGGCGCGGCGCTGTTCGCGTGGCGGGGCGGAGCCTTTGTGGCGGTCTTGGATGCCCTGACGTTCTTCGTGGCGGCAATCGCGATCGGGTTCGTCCGCGTCGCGGAGGGCGTGCCGGAGCGGAGGAACGCTCGAATCGACGTGGAGTTGCTGGCCGGGGTCCGGCACATCATGGGTACGGTTCGGCTCCGCCAGTTGGTGCTCGTGGGCATCCTGGCGTCGTGCGTGTTTGGGTTCGGTCAGACCGTCATCTTCGCGGTGGTCGACCAGGGACTGCATCGTCCCCCGACGTTCCTCGGTGTGCTGATCGGCGTGATGGGGATCGGCGGCCTGGTGGGTGGCCTGACGGCCGCACGGGTGATGTCCGTGCTTGGTGAAGGCGCCGTCACCGGGATGGGTCTGGTGCTCGGCGCGATCGGGTCGCCCCTCCTGGCCCTGCCCTCGTTGGCCGGGGTGGTCCTCGGCGTGATTCTGTTCGGGATCGGGCTCCCGTGGATCATCGTCGGGACCAACACGCTGGTCCAGCGGGCCACGCCCGCCCACCTGCAGGGCCGGGTGGCCTCCGCCTTCGGCACGGTGTTGGGCGTGCCGCAAGTCGCTTCGATCGCGCTCGGGGCCATGCTGATCTTCGTGATCGACTATCGTGTGCTGGTGCTGCTGATGGCGGCCGTGTTGACGGCGGCGGGGACGTATCTCCTCACTCGAGGAGAGCAGCGCGGCGGGCCCTCAGACCCGGCAGGATCGATGGAGACCTTGTATCGAATTGAGGCGCCTGATGTCCCCAGCTGAACAGAGACGCACGCCATGGCGCTGCGCGGCGTGAATCCGAAGCGCCTCCTGGTCGTCAGCAACGGGTACGGTGAGGATGTCGGCGCGTCCGAGGTGGTCCGGGCCCTGCCCCGCGAGGGCCTGGATGTCATCGTGTATCCGCTCGTCGGTCTTGGGTCCCACTATCCGCCCGGGGTCACGCTGCTCGAACCCCGGCGCGAGTTCCCCAGCGGCGGGTTCGGCTGGATCGCCGGGTGGCGCAGCTTCCGGGAGGACCTCGCCCAGGGCATCCTCCGGTTTTGGTTGAGTCAGTGCCGGACCGTTCGAACCCAACGCGGCCGCGTCGATCTCGTGCTCGTCTCAGGAGATGTCTACTGTCTGGCGATGGCGAGCCCCGCGGGCGGCCCGAGGGTATTTCTCGCGGGGACGAAGTCGCAGTATTTCGCGCCCTACAATCCGGTCGAGGTCTGGCTGCTTCGGCGGCTCGCGAGCCAGGTCTTTACGCGAGACGAGGTCACGGCGACCGTCTTGCGGGCGCAGGGGGTGAATGCCCGGTTCTGTGGGTTCTGGATGATGGATGCCCTCCGGCCCTCGGGGGAGACGTTCGGTCTGCCTCAGGGCCGAGCGGTGGTCACCGTGCTGCCGGGGAGTAAGTCGCCCGCCTACGACAACCTCATCCCCCTGCTGCGGGCTGCCAACATGGCCTCGGCTCGGACGACGCCGGCGCCGGCGATCCTCCTGGCATGGGCCGCCCAGCTGCCCGTGGCTCGCCTCAGGCACACCATCACCGCGCAGGGGGGCGTATGGAAGGATCCCACCCATTTCCGCTTCCAGGAGATCGAGGTCACGGTGACCACGACACACTATTCTGACGCCCTCGAGCGCGCGACCGCCGTGTTGGGCATGGCGGGGGCTGCGCACGAGCACGCGGCCGGACTTGGCAAACCGGTCGTGGCCTTCCCGGGGACGGGGCCACAGTTCAGGCCCGGCTTCCTTCAAGGCCAACGGCGGCTCCTCGGCGACGCGTTGATCGACACTGCGACGTGGGATGAAGCGGGGGTTGCGCTGGCGGCCTTGCTCGCGGACCCGCATGAACGCGAGCGCAGGGGACAGATTGGGCGGGCGCGCCAGGGAGGGCCGGGAGGAGCCGCGATGATCGCGGGGTACCTCCTGGACAGGCTCGGTCTCAACCAGTTGATCGCGTAGGTGGCTTCTCCGTCCGATCCTCGATGGACCGCGCGAGAGCGCTGTGCGGTCGCACTTCTGCTGGTGGCGTGCGCGCTCCTCGACCTGTACCGGCTCGGTGTCCCTCCCTTGTTCGATCAGGACGAGGGGAACTACGCGGAGATCGCCGCGGAGATTGTCCAGACCGGCGACCCGGTGACGCTGCATGTCAACGGCCAGCCCTGGTATGTGCACCCCCCGTTCTACTTGTGGCTCGTCGCCGCGACCGGGCGCCTGGTGGGGTTCTCCGAGTGGTCCGTGCGAATCTGGTCGGCACTGTTCAGTATCGTCGCGGTGTACGCGACGGTATTGTTGGGTCGGGTCCTGTTCGGACCCCGGGTCGGGCTGCTCGCGGGGGCCATGCTCGCGGTCACCTTCCAGTACTTGATCCAGTCCCGCCTAGCCGTGTTCGACACCGTGCTGCTTGCGTGGATGCTGCTGGCCGTTTGGGCCTTCTACCGCGGGTACGCAACTCGCCGGCGCGCCGAGTACGTCCGCTTCTTCCTGTTCGCCGGCCTGGCCACCCTGACGAAGGGGCCGATCGGGCTCGTGCTCCCGGGGCTTGTACTCATCGCATTTGTCGGCCTGCGCCGGGCATGGGCCAGCTTGCGGGAGGTGCCGTGGGGTGCGGGTCTGGCCGTCTATGCGGTGGTGGGACTCTCCTGGTATGCCGCGCAGATCGCGCTGCATGGACGAGCCTTTGTCTCGTCCAACTTCGGGTACTACACTCTGCACCGGTATTTCGGGGTCGTCGAGAAGCACGCCGGGCCGTGGTACCTCTATCTGCCGGTGGCGCTGTTTGGCGGGTTCCCCTGGACGGCATTTTGGCCGGCCGCGGCGGCGCTGCACGTCCGCCGCTGGCGGGTCTCGGATGGCAGCCTGCTCGTCCTGTTGGGGGTGGCGATACCGTTTCTTTTCTACTCGGCGGCCCAGACCAAGCTTCCCGGGTACATCATGCCGATCTTTCCATTTGCGGCGGTGGGGGTCGCCGTGCTGTGGGAACCGGTCCTTGCGTCGAAGCGGCTGACCCCGCCGATCACAACCGCGTTGTGGGCGCTCCTGATCCTCGTCATGGCGTTGCTGTCGGCGGTGGCCGCGTATCTCGCCGTGTACCATCCGGGGGCGTATCAGACGGCGCGGCACGCGTTGCTGATTCCGGCCTGGGTGCTCGCGGCGGGCATCGGGATCGTCCTCCTCCTCGCCGTGGCAGGCCGGGCGGTCGCGTCGTTCGTCGCCCTGTGGGCCGCCGTGGCGATCACGTGGCTCGCGCTGCTGACCTGGGTCATCCCTCTCGTGGAAGCGCAAATGCCTCCGACGAAACCGCTGGCCCGCGAGATCCGACCCGTCCTCCAACCCGGTGATCGCATCGTCGGGTACAAGATGGACATCGCGTCATCGCTCATCTTCTACACCGGTCACCGGACCGAGTGGGCCGAAACGCCCGCCGCGCTGCACAGCGACCTCTGCGCGCCCGGCCGGGTGTTTCTCCTGATTACCAGGGAGGAGATGGCAAAGCTGCCACAGGCGCTGTCGGGGCTCAGCCTGTTCGCGGAGCGACGCGGCACGCTTGTCTTTATCAAGCCCGCCTCGATGCGGTGCCCCTAACGTGTCGCCGCGCGGCGCGCGTACGCGCGCAACGCCGCCGCGAGGACCGCGGCGGCACGCCGGGCGCACCGGGGCGCCTCCCGGCACAGCCAGATGGCCTCTCGCCACACTTCTGGGTGGGCGAGCGCCAGCGCGGGCCGCTGCCACACCTCCGAGAGGTCCCGCTCCGGCGTATCGAGGATGACGCGCACGGCAGCGATCCGCGACGCGGTGAGCAGCCCGGTCTCCATGTCGACGGCGACGCACCCTCGATCGACCCACGATTGGCGCGCCGCGCCCCGAACGAACGTGGAAGCAGTCCCGAGCGGGCCGCGGTCCGGTTCCCATCCGAGCTCCTGTGATGCCGCCACGAGGGCGGCCACGAGGGACGGGTCGCACGTGAGCCATCCGCCATCCGGCCGGAGCACTTTGTCCGGAATGATGACCGACCCTGTCGGCAGGCCGGGACGCACCGCGCCTGCCAATCCGCAGGTGACCGCGACCTGGCCGATCTCTGTTCGGCGCAGCCGGCGAAGGCCGACTCCGGCCTCGATGATGCGCGCGCCCCGCACCGTGCGGCGAACGGCCCACGCCTCCAGGCGCGTGGCCGTGACTACGGTGACCGCGGCGGCATCCCCCACCGCGGGGCCTCCTTACGCATACCCATGGGCTCGGTACCACGCCACGGCGCGTTCGAGCGCGTCGCGTACCGGTCCCGGTTGGTACCCGAGTTCCGTCTTCGCCTTGGAGCTATCGACGTACATCTGCTGGACCGACATCCGCACGCCCTCCAGCGGTACGCGCGGCTGGGCGCGCGGTTGGATCCGGCAGCGCCCTTCATCAATCCATCCCATCAGCACGGCCAGGGCATAGGGGATCCGCCAGCGGGGTGCGGCGCGTCCCGTCACCTCCGCGAGCAGCTGCCATACCTGGTCGAGGCTGAGATTGTCGCCCCCGATGAGGTACCGTTCTCCGGGTCGGCCGCGCTCCAGGGCAAGCACGTGGGCTCGCGCGACGTCCTCGACCGCGACGAGATTGGTCCCTCCCGGAGGCGGAGCGGCGAAGACGCGGCCGCGCGCAAAATCGACGATCAGCCGGCCTGTCGGCGTCGGCTTCCAGTCGCCGGGACCCACCGGCGATGTTGGCAGCACCAGTACGGTCGGCACGCGCGCCGCCAGCGCGGCGTACTCCTGCTCGAGCTTCGAGTGGTGGTAGGCGGAGCGCGTGCCATTCACCGCCCACGCGGTCTCCGTGGAGGGCTTGCCGTCCGGGCCGGCCGGGCCCACGGTCGCCGCGCTGGACGTCACCACGGCGCGCTCGACGCCGGCGATCCGAGCGGCCTCCAGCAGGCCGGCCGTGCCCATGACGTTGACCGGCCGGAGCGCCGGGCGGTCATGGGGCGAGAAGGAGTAGAGCGCACCGCAGTGGACG